>NZ_CP018171.1:4987500-5158483 GCF_001889605.1 Aquibium oceanicum
AATTGCCTACTCCCGATGGGCGCGTCCGTCCTCTCAAACTGGAACTTCGCCCGATCACTTGATTCAATGGGATCTACGACATGCTCGGCCGCCTTCGCCTGTCCGCCTTGATTTTTGCCGCATCCGCCGCTGCCTTCGCCCCATCCGCGACTGCGCAGGAAACCGACTATGCGATGGTGAAAGGCTGGCGCATCTTCTCCGAGCAAGGAGGTCTGTCGGGTGGGCTAGTGTGTTACATGTCGAAGGACAACGGCCGCGTCGAGTTGCGGCTTGGCACCGACGGCGGCGACTGGCTGCTCGGGATGCCTTATTATGATCAGGAAGACCGCACCGGAGCCTGGGGATTTGACGGGCTTGAAGCCGAAGCGACCTTTCAGGTGATCGGCTCCGGTTGGGCCTACATGTCCGTTTCGCGGGAAATGCTCAGAAACCTGCGCAACGAGGCCTCTGTCTCGCTCGAACTGGATCGCGGCGTCCAATCCTTCTCGCTTTCGGGTTCCGCAGCGGCGATGACCAAGGTTGAGGAATGCGTGGACAATCGTGGCCGGCCGGCCGGCGGCAACCGGTCGGTTCAGACCCGGCAGCCAGCCTCCCCCGCCCCTAGAGACAATTCAGGATCGCAAGGGGCGAAGGGAGCGACCTCCCAGGTTGGACGCTGGCAACTTCAACGCTTTCGCGACCATTGCGCAGTCACGAACATCCAGGGGCAGGAGAAGGCCCTGCGCTTTGCCTTCGACGGCAACGTGTTCGAGTTCGGCTTTATGGGGATTGGTAGCCACTCGGTCGACAACTCGATTCCGGTGGAAATTTGGTTCGACGGGAGCCGGTCAGGATCCGAGACGTTAGAGGGCGCGCTGACCACTGACGCAGAAGGCGTCGAATGGCGTTCCTTCGCCGATCCGGCCAACGAGCCGGGTCATGAGGACGGGTTCATGAATGCCAGCAGCTTCCACGCCGCCTATACCACGGCTGGTGGCGACGCGACAGAAACCTTCTCCCTGAAGGGCAGCAGCGCTGCGCTGAGGTCGCTATTTGACTGCGGACACAAAGTCTCCGGCAGCACCATGAAGGCAGCACCGCCGCCGGCTACAAGCCGCATGGCGACCCGCGTTACCCCGCAGACTGCTCCGGTCGAGGACGACGCCTATCGCCTTGGTCGCGGGTGCCCCAAGCTTGGCGCTGTTGTCTCCGACGACTCTGCCGAGCCTGCATCAGTCGAATTCAGGTACGCAGTCGGTTCGGGTAATGCGACGCTCATCTACTGGCTCGATCTGGGCGGCAATCCGGTTGAGATGTCGACGTTCGACGCAACCGATGCGATCGTGCGCCTGGATAGCTTCGTCGGACATTCCTTCATCGTGAAGGATTTTCAGGGCACCTGCTACGGTGGATTCTTCGAAGTCCAGCCAGGACGAAATGTATTTGTCGTACGGTGAGGCGCGCGCACGGCCGACAGTCACCTTTGAAGGTGCGACTTTGAAACAGAATTCTCAATTCTGTTTCAGATTCCGCTCTGATCCGAGATGAGCAGGATTGGAGTCAAACTCGCTGACAAAAGGCAGCTTCGGCCCCGCGCCCACTAATATAGCTTAGCGTTGGAATGCCTTGCCTGACCTCGTAGCTGGCCACAAAACCATCAGGCATTACCCCTTGCAGCGGTCCGGAGAGAAACGTCACCGCGCCGAGTGCATCGACGGAGTAGGTGCCCGATGCCCCATCATATCCCGTGTATGTTCCCGGGCCGTCCACGGTGAAATTGAGCGTCAACTGAGCCTGATTGAAATACCAGCACTCGTAGGTTCCGGTCGCCATGTCAGCTGCAAGGGCAGGAGCGGATTGAACCGCCCCGGGTTTGCCGGAGGCCATTTGGTTTGAGTCACGCTGCCATGGCCGGTTCTTCCAGCATGGCGTAGTAGCGTGCCTCGGCTTCGGCCGGCGGGATGTTGCCGATGGGCTCCAGCAGCCGGCGATTGTTGAACCAGTCGACCCAGTTCAGCGTTGCGAACTCGACGGCCTCGAAGGAGCGCCAGGGTCCGCGCCGATGGATCACCTCGGCCTTGTAGAGGCCGTTGATGGTTTCGGCGAGAGCGTTGTCGTAGGAGTCGCCGATACTTCCGACGGAAGGCTCGATGCCCGCCTCGGCCAAACGCTCTGTGTAGCGGATGCTGACATATTGAGATCCCCTGTCCGAATGATGCACCAGGCCACCGCGATGAATGGGCCGCCGCTCGTGCAGGGCCTGTTCAAGAGCATCGAGAACGAAGCTCGCATGCGCCGTCCGGCTCACCCGCCAGCCGACGATGCGACGCGCATAGGCGTCGATCACGAAGGCCACGTAGACGAAGCCCGACCAGGTGCTGACGTAGGTGAAGTCCGAGAGCCAGAGCCTGTTCGGCGCCGGGGCATGGAAGACCCGGTTCACATGGTCGCGTGGACATGGCGCGGCCTTGTCCTGGACCGTGGTGCGGATCGGCTTGCCGCGGATGACGCCGTGTAGGCCCACGTCGGCCATTAGCCGCTCGACTGTGCAGCGCGCAACGCCGAAGCCTTCGCGCAGCATCTGACGCCAGACCTTGCGCGCACCATACACCTCGAAGTTCTCGGTGAAGACGCGCTCGATCTCGGGCTTGAGCTCCAGGTCCCGCTTCGCCCGCGCCGACAGCTTCTCGGGATTGGCGCGCTTGGCGACATGGTGGTGGTAGGTCGACGGGGCGATCGGCAGCACCTTGCAGATCGGCTCGACCCCATACGCCTCGCGGTGATCGTCGATGAACGCGATCATCGTTTGAATGGGCGGTCGAGCTCCGCCTGGGCAAAATACGCCGACGCCTTGCGCAGGATCTCGTTGGCCTGCCGAAGTTCTCGGTTCTCCCGTTCCAGGGCCTTCAGCTTGGCCGCCATGTCCGCCGGCACACCGGCCCGCTTGCCGGCATCCACCTCGGCCTTCTTCACCCACTCGTTCAGCGTCTGGCCCGTGCAGCCGATCTTGCCCGAGATCGACATGATCGCCGCCCAGCGGGAGGGGTGTTCATGCTCGTGATCCAGCACCAGCCGCACGGCTCGCTGGCGTACTTCCGGGGAAAACTTGTTCGTCGTCTTGCTCATGATGGCTCCACCTTCTCAGGAGTTGGAGCCTCCGGCAAACCCGGGGCGGTTCAGATGCCGCAGCTAGAAACAACAGGACAACCGCTGCGCGCATGCACTTACTCCCCCCAAAAAGCCAGCTCTACCGAAGGCAAATCTGTTCCAGATTCCGCCGGGAAGCATGGCTGGACCCGCCCCGTCGATGCCCCATAGCGTACCGGCGGGAAAGAATTCACAATTCTGTTTCAGTTGCGAGCTAATTTCATCGAAACGCCTGCTCTGCCGTCCTTGTGGCCGAAACCTGCCAGTCGGCTTCCCACCCCTTCGCCGCCGTTTGGCGCTCGCTCGAGTGGTGGCCGCTTTCCGGTTCGGCACTCGCTGGCTTGATCTCCGTACAGGACGGAAACTGTCCTTCTCGATAGACGAAAGTACCAGCGCGCTGCACCTGAACGTCCTCCTCATAGAAGGGCGGGCAGATCATGTGGCCGTTCTCAGTAAGGTTCGATTTCGCAGCCTCGGAGTGTTCTGCCTCCACTTCCCAGATTTCGGTGATGATGGTGCGATAGACGGCGATGAATTTGGGCATGGCGTTCTCCTATTCTGTTGGCTCTCGCGAGCGGGGAGAAGCCAAATGGACGGCATCGAGCAGCCGGTCATGATGCAACTGGCCGGCGCAGCCGGGTGGTGCGGGCGGCATCTCGACGGGCTGCGGCCCTCCATCATGATGACCGCGCGTCCGGAAGGTGCGCGAGGGACTGGCCTGCACCGATCTGTATGGCTTCCTAACGACGGAGCCGAGTGCCGTGGTCGCGCCGGTCCAACAGAAGGCGATGTCGGTGATCCTTACCGAGCTCGCAGAAATCGATGCGTGGATGACCGCGCCCTGGGGAGAGGCAAAGGCATTGCAACGTCCGCTGCCAGCGAGCGGCTGATGGTCGTGACTAAGCCGGAGACTCTCTCGTGACAGCGATGATCACGCTGTCGTTTTCGCTAAACGTCGCGGTTCTCGTGCCGGTCTGCATCGGACTGTTCCAGAATGCCGACTGGACACTCTTAGCTTACGGGTTAGCTTCACCCGCGCGAGGCATCCTCTTTGGAGTGCGCCCTGCGGGTGGACAGATTGGTGGAAAGGCATTCACCGGTTTGCCAGGGTTTCGAAGGATGGAAGCCCATGGTTCGACATCGCACACACAGCATCGAGTTCACGCGTCAGGTCGTGCAGAAGTATCTCGCCGGCGAGACGCTCCATGGCCTCGGCAAGCGACATGAGCTGCTCCGCAATCTGATCCGCATCTGGATCCAGAAGTTCGAGGCCGGAGCGTTCGATGACGAAGTCACTGCAGCCGACACGATCCAAACATACGAGGCCAGGATCGCCGCCCTGGAGCGACTTGTGGGGAAGCGGGCTCTGGAGATCGAGTTTCTAAAGGGGGCGCTGAAGCACGGACCGCAGCCGAGAAACGCGACTACATCCGTGATCACCGGCCCCGGGGCATCTATGTCGCGGAAGGATGTCGTCTGATAGGAAGCGCGCGCTCGACCTTCTACGACCGGCCGGCCGTGAGCTTCGACGACACCTCCCTCGTCGAACGGATGGTGGCGATCTCCGACACTTTCGAGGCCTATGGCTATCGCCGCATACAGGCGGCTCTGCGTCAGCAGGGTATGGTCGTCAACCATAAGAAACTGCGACGCCTGATGCGCGAGCATGACCTTCAGCCTCGCCGCCGAAGGCGCTATGTCGCCACCACCGATGGCGATCACGACTTGCCGCTCTTCCCGAAGCTGGCGAATGAGATCGTATCCGACGGCCCAGATCAGCTTTGGGTCGCGGACATCACCTATGTGGCGATCCAGGCCGGCTTCGCCTATGTCGCGGTCATCCTCGACACCGGGTCGCGCAAGGTGGTGGGCTATGCGATCGCCCGGTCGGTCGACGTGCGGCGGACGCTGGCAGCGCTGCAGTCAGCCATTGAGAAGCGGAAACCGCCTCCAGGCTGCATTCATCAAACGGACAGGGGATCGCAATACTCGGCCGGGCGCTACCGACAGGTTCTGGCGCAACACGGCTTCGTCGGATCGATGGAGTGCCGGCCCCTACGACAATGCAAAGGCGGTGAGCTTCATGAATACGCTGAAGGTCGAGGCGGTCTACCCGATGTCCTACGAGAGCTTCGCTGACGTCGCCGCCGACCTTCCGCGCTTCATTGACCAGATCTACAATGAGCGCCGATTACACTCGGCGCTCGGATATCTGAGCCCGCAGCAGTTCGAAGATCAACACACCCTGTCAAAACCTCCGCCTGATCCTGTCCATCCGTAGGGGCGCACTCCAATTAGTCCAAAACCTCCCGAATTTTTGCCGCCATCTCTTCCATTGTGGACGGCTTCGGCAGGAAGGCGACGTCTGCGTCCAGTATTCCGTTGTGTACGATGGCGTTGCGCGTGTAGCCGGTAGTGTACAGTATCTTCAGTCCGGGCTGTGCTTCCTGCGCTTTTTTTGCCAACTGGCGCCCATTCATGTCCGGCATCACAACATCGGTGAATAGGAGGTGGACTCGGGGATGGTTTCGCAGGACCTCCAAAGCATCCGCGCCGTTGCTCGCCGTGAGAACCGAATAGCCAAGTTCCAGCAGTGTCTGCCTCGTTAGGTCAAGAACACGAAGGTCATCTTCCACCAGCAGAACAGTTTCGCCTCGGGATGAAACAATAGCATCTCGTCGAGTCGCGCGCTCCGGAACGTCGGCCTCTCCGTAAAGGCGGGGCAGGTAGATCTTCACGGTGGTTCCGTGCCCGAGCTCGGAATAGATCTTGATGTGACCGTCTGATTGCTTCACGAACCCAAAGACTTGGCTCAGGCCCAGTCCGGTCCCTTTGCCGACCCCCTTCGTCGTGAAGAACGGCTCGAATGCTTTCGCGAGTATGTCCGATGACATGCCTGCACCTGTATCGGTAACCGCCACCATTACGTATTGGCCAGGCGATACCGCATGTTGGGCAGCATAGGTGTCATCGAGGTGGCAGTTGGCGGTCTCGATCGTAAGCCGCCCCCCGTCCGGCATGGCATCACGAGCATTGACGGCGAGGTTGATGATCGCGTTCTCGAGCTGGTTAGCATCCGCCTTGGTCCTCCAAAGTCCGCCGGCCAACACAGTCTCCAGCTGGATCGTTTCTCCCAGAGTGCGACGGAGGATCTCCGACATCTCCGACACCATGCGATTGGCGTTCAGTGGCTGAGGCGATAGCGGCTGCTGACGCGAGAACGCCAGCAAACGCTGCGTCAGTTTAGAGGCGCGATTGGCCGCATCTCGTGCAGCGTCCACATAAGACTGAACGTCCGTCTCGCCCCTGGACAGGCGCTTCTCGAGAAGGTTCAATCCCGATAACACGACGGCCAGCATGTTGTTGAAGTCATGGGCAATGCCGCCGGTCAGCTGACCTACTGCCTCCATCTTCTGCGCTTGGCGTAGCGCGCTTTCGGCCGCCATCCGCTCCTCGACTGCCTCGGCAACACGGGTTGCCAACGTGCGGTTCAGTTCTTGAAGCTCAAGACTGGCTTGCTCTGCAGTTCTCCGAGCTTGAAGCAGTTCGGCTTCGTACTTGCGTCGGTCCGTTGCATTGAAAACCGTGATACGAATGAAGCGCACGCCACCAGCGTCATCGCGACGCTCGACCGCATTCACCAGAACAGGAAACGACCTCCCGTCGCCTTTGACCAAGTCGAGAGCCACCTCCTGGAAGAAGCCTTGCATCCGCAGCAAAGGCGCGAAGTGGGTTTCGTAGTAGATACGGCCGGCTATGTTCAGAAGGTCCTGGAACCTGCGATGTGACAGTTCCTCACGAGGGACGGCCATCCAGTCGGCAAAGGTCTGGTTCACTCGCGATATGCGGCCATCCGGAAGCGCAGAGACGTACCCGCACGGTGCGTTGTCGAAGAGATCCAGCAGCTCCGACGTGTCGAGAGTCAGATGCTCCTGTGAATTATCGCTCAACTGCTCCGCCCGTTGTTCAGGAATCCCTTCATTGCGGAAACCGTCTCCTCCGGAGCGCTCAGATTGGGACAGTGGCCCGAGGCCTTCATCACAACCAGTTCGCTGCCAGGGATGTGCTTGTGGACGAACTCGCCTACCGCCCGGGGAGCTATCACATCCTCCGAGCACTGCAGGATCAACGTCCGAACGTTCACATTCGCGAGGTCCTCTCGATTGTCCGACAGGAATGTCGCGCGTGCGAACTGCTTGGCGATTTCCGGGTCTGTGCGGCAGAAGCTGTTGGTGAGTTCCTCGCCGAGTTCCGGCCGATCGGAGTTGCCCATGATCACGGGCGCCATTGCCTGTGACCACCCCATATGATTGCTGTCCAGGAAATCCAGCAACTCGTGTATCTGGTTCTCGCTGAAGCCCCCCACGTAGTCACCGTCATCGATGTAGCGCGGCGAGGGACCGACCATGATGAGCGTATCGAATAGTTCAGGTGCTCTCTTAGCAGCGAGCGCTCCGATCATGGCGCTGACCGAGTGGCCGACGAATACGCCATCCTGAATGCCGAGCTCCCGGCACAATGATACTACGTCATCTGCGTAGCCATCGAGCGAAGTGTGCTTCGTAGGATCGTAGGAAGCCAGATCAGAACCGCCGGACCCGAGATGATCGAAGAGAACGATGCGATAGGCGTCCTCGAACGCTGGCGCCACGAAGCGCCACATGTTCTGATCGCAACCAAATCCGTGAGCGAACACCATAGGTGTCGTCCCTCTTCCGCTCGGGTTTACATTGTGGCGGCGCGCTGCGTCCATTCTTCCCTCCCATGATGCCGTTCATCCCCATCCACATCAGTTGGCGAGGCGATCTAGTGACGATAGAAACTTGTTCTCGCGTTCTTGTCGGCGCTCGTCGTGAGACGAGAGGTTTGTGGATCCCAATTCAGGGTGATCCTGCATTCGAACCCATCGGGACCTGCAATTCGATGGATCGCCCCTTCGCACTCGAGTCTAATATTCAGATCGATCAGGACGCCTGCAAAGCGGTCCTCAATCCATTCTGTAGAGGAAGCTTTTGTCTCGGTCCATTTGAGCTCCAACTTCTGAGGCTCCTGTGGATCTGGCTTCCATTCCACCTGTATGCTGCTCGCCTCGGCTGACTGGCTACGCCACTTGGCACCAGCGGAAAGTGAACCGCCCCGGGTTTGCCGGAGGCTCCAACTCCTGAGAAGGTGGAGCCATCATGAGCAAGACGACGAACAAGTTTTCCCCGGAAGTACGCCAGCGAGCCGTGCGGCTGGTGCTGGATCACGAGCATGAACACCCCTCCCGCTGGGCGGCGATCATGTCGATCTCGGGCAAGATCGGCTGCACGGGCCAGACGCTGAACGAGTGGGTGAAGAAGGCCGAGGTGGATGCCGGCAAGCGGGCCGGTGTGCCGGCGGACATGGCGGCCAAGCTGAAGGCCCTGGAACGGGAGAACCGAGAACTTCGGCAGGCCAACGAGATCCTGCGCAAGGCGTCGGCGTATTTTGCCCAGGCGGAGCTCGACCGCCCATTCAAACGATGATCGCGTTCATCGACGATCACCGCGAGGCGTATGGGGTCGAGCCGATCTGCAAGGTGCTGCCGATCGCCCCGTCGACCTACCACCACCATGTCGCCAAGCGCGCCAATCCCGAGAAGCTGTCGGCGCGGGCGAAGCGGGACCTGGAGCTCAAGCCCGAGATCGAGCGCGTCTTCACCGAGAACTTCGAGGTGTATGGTGCGCGCAAGGTCTGGCGTCAGATGCTGCGCGAAGGCTTCGGCGTTGCGCGCTGCACAGTCGAGCGGCTAATGGCCGACGTGGGCCTACACGGCGTCATCCGCGGCAAGCCGATCCGCACCACGGTCCAGGACAAGGCCGCGCCATGTCCACGCGACCATGTGAACCGGGTCTTCCATGCCCCGGCGCCGAACAGGCTCTGGCTCTCGGACTTCACCTACGTCAGCACCTGGTCGGGCTTCGTCTACGTGGCCTTCGTGATCGACGCCTATGCGCGTCGCATCGTCGGCTGGCGGGTGAGCCGGACGGCGCATGCGAGCTTCGTTCTCGATGCTCTTGAACAGGCCCTGCACGAGCGGCGGCCCATTCATCGCGGTGGCCTGGTGCATCATTCGGACAGGGGATCTCAATATGTCAGCATCCGCTACACAGAGCGTTTGGCCGAGGCGGGCATCGAGCCTTCCGTCGGAAGTATCGGCGACTCCTACGACAACGCTCTCGCCGAAACCATCAACGGCCTCTACAAGGCCGAGGTGATCCATCGGCGCGGACCCTGGCGCTCCTTCGAGGCCGTCGAGTTCGCAACGCTGAACTGGGTCGACTGGTTCAACAATCGCCGGCTGCTGGAGCCCATCGGCAACATCCCGCCGGCCGAAGCCGAGGCACGCTACTACGCCATGCTGGAAGAACCGGCCATGGCAGCGTGACTCAAACCAAATGGCCTCCGGCAAACCCGGGGCGGTTCAAAGTTCATGGAACACGAGGCTAAGGGCAATTGCTTGCCTTGGAGGGACTGCAACATTTGGCCCGTGGATTTGGATATGCTTATCGTCGCCCGGTAGTTGTTTCTCAAGAGCTTTGGAAATGATGAGACCCAACGGTGCGGCTTTCCATTCGGCTTCCGAAAGCAACGTGTGGCCATCTGCGATCGCGATGAGCCGGCGGCGGAAGGCGGTGATGAACTCCTCACGGTCACGGCTCACTCTAGCCGTTTGATCAGCAATGGATACCACGACTGCAAGTGTGTTCTTGACCCGGTGATTGAGCTCCGAGAGCAGCAGACGTTGATGCTCCTCGGAGCGTCGCCGATGATCGAGCTCCACCTTGGCTTGCTGGAACATGCGCGCGTTGTCCATTGCAACGGCTGTCTGTGCCGCAATGCTTTCGACAGCCTGAGCCGCAGACTCATCGAAAATCCCCTGCTCGGGATGACCGAAGAACAGCCCACCTACAACCTCGCCAGAGCGGGATGTTACCGGGACCGCTAAGTATGATCGTACTGGAAGATGACCAGGCGGCATGCCAAAATGAGGGTCGTTCTGCCCATAGCGGACATCCGACGTGATGTCATCCGAAAGCATGGTTCCTTCGCCGCGAAGCGTTGGACCAAACACCTGCGTGTGACGAGGCATCGGGAAATTTGCGAATGCCTTTCGGTCTGCCCCAGATAGAGTGAACAGTTCGTAGGTCTCTTCCCCAGGTCCTGGATTCCTGAAGAACGCTCCGAAGCCCGCTCCAATGAGACGAGTGGTAGCGTCTGTCACAGACTGCATCACCTTCTGAACGTCCAGTTCCGCGGCAAGTTGGAGGTTGATGGCGTGAACAGTCTGGAGTGCGCTTGTCCGTCGTTCGAGCGCCTCAGCGGTGGCCTTGAGTTCCGAGACATCAAGAAGGGCACCATCCCATACCACGCTACCATCCGAGCGGCGGTGGGGTCGGGCTAAGCTACGAATCCACGAAAGGGTCCCATCCTCTCCGACGATTGGCCCCTCAAATTCGAACAAGTCTAAGGTCGAGGCGCTTTTGCGGATTTCCTCAGTAAAGCGGGTGCGCGCTTCTGACGTCGCAAAGATCTGTGACACCTGCTCCACCGTCATCTTCTCGCGCATGAGATCGTTCAGTCTTGCGGAAAAGGGCGTGTCACTGCTGGAACTGATGAAGGGGAATGTCACAGTCCCATCCGGATGAAGTACGCGACGGTAGAGAACTCCCGGAAACTGCGCAGTTATGTCCTGCAGTCTCGCCTCCGCCTGCCGCTCACCCTCAGCTTTCAGGCTGCGTCGCTCGGCCTCCCGTTCGTTCCTGATTTTCTGCATCACCAGCCATGCAAGCAGTGCTGCGACTCCAGCGGCAGAGGCCGCGCCTGCCGCTAGCCACCACCTGGATTGATTGATGATCTGCCGTGCTACTCCGGCTGGCGCCCCGACGGCTGCGCTCCAGCCGGTAATCGAGGACCTGCCGATGGCTGTATAGACAGGTTCACCTTCCTGATTATAGGAGTAGAAGAGATCCTCGGGCGTCGAGTCTATCATGTCGATCAGCGATGGTGTGGCTCTTCTTCCGACATATCGTTCGACTGCCCTTGAGCGGCCTGCAATCCTATGTCCAGGCCCAAGTAGCGCCGCGATCCATCCTTCCGGCAAGTCTAGTGTCTGAAGCGCTTTGGAAAACGGGTCAAGGGAAATGATCGCGGTCAAGGACATGCTCTGATTCGAGGCTTCTTGGCGAATGAGCAGGAATGAAAACCCAGCTTCGTCCCCGGCGACCACAGCCGGCAAAGTGCCAGACTCGAAAGCTTCTGGCTCACCACGGAGGATGGCCCTGGCGCTATCAGGTAAGCCGGGACGCATCAGCGACGAAATCGCTCGTCCATTTTTGTCATGCAGACGAATGGTAAGCCATGGCCCCTCACTCAGAAGCCGGTCTGCCTGCGATTGGAATGCTTCTGGGAACAGAGCAAGATCGGAAAGGATCTCGATCTTCAGCAAATAGTCAGACAGAATTCGATCACCCAGACCGACCGATGCATCAGCTATCGCAATCAGGTCGGCTTCGAGCTGTTGCTCCTTTCCGCCGGAGAGCTGGGCCGTCAAAAGGATGGCAAACACCATGACGGGCAGAATCGCTACCGCAGGGAGAAGTACCAGCCACCATCCCGGAGCCCGCCACGGATCTCCGCCGCCCTTGCCCACCATTCGACCACCTCTTACCCCAACCGGCTTCAACGCGGGGAGCTCTCCGAGGTTCCATGTCTTCGATAAGGCATTGATGATCAATGAATCGAGAGAGAGAGCGCATATGATCCCAAGGGAGCACATTGCTTTCCTCCGCAGTTGCGAGATAGTTCCGCAATCAGGGAGGAACCTCGTGAAGATCCAAGGATTGCCCGACAACGGAGCTGTCGATCGAGAACTCCATCATAAGTTCGCGGTTGCGATACGGGCCGCCCAGCTCGGCATTTGGGAGTGGGACCTCCGGACAGATGAGTTTTCCTATTCTGACCGAGCCAAGGAGATTTTCGGCTTCCACACCGATGAGGTTGTCACACGGCAGCGGATCATTGAGGTCCTGCATCCCGACGACCACCGAGTTGCAAGAGAACAGGCCGCCAGCAGCCTGGATCCTTCGCTCAAGCAGCGCACGCCCTATCGCTACCGCATCTTCCGCGCAGGTAGTCGCGAGCTGCGCTGGATTCACGCTTTCGGTGAACCCATCTTCGAGGTGCTGGAAGGCAAACATGTGGCGGTCCGCTTCATCGGTACACTGCAAGATATTACCGACGAGGTCCAAGCGCACGAGCGGCTTGCCGATCAGGAGGCCCGTTTGCGACTCGCAATCGAAGCTAGCGGCATTGCCATCTGGGAGGTGAATCTCGCCGATCAGACGATTACTCATTCGCCAGAACTGAACAGATTATGTGGCTTTCCACCGGATGCACGGCCTACTCTAGAGGAATTCCGGTCTAGATACGCTCCCGGAGAAAGAGAGCGCATGGAGCAATTGGGTGCAGAAGCGCGCCTGCGCGGTGAAACCAAACTGGATACCGAAATCCATCATTTATGGCCCGACGGAACGGAAAAGTGGTTGTCGCTGAAGGCGCAAATTCCACCTGGGGAAAGCGGCTACGGCGGACGCGTTATCGGTGTTCTGATGGATATCACGGAGCAGAAAAGGCAAGAGGAGTACCAAAAGCTCCTTCTCACGGAACTCAACCATCGTATCAAAAACTCGTTCGCCGTAACCCAATCCGTGATCAACCAGACGCTGCGGGGAACGGATGTTCCGAGCGAGACACGTGCGAAGCTTTCCGCAAGGCTGCAGGCCATGGCAGACGCACATGAGATCATGACTGGCGGCGCTTGGGAAAGCGCGGCCCTGATGACGGTACTGAACCGATCACTAGAAACCTTCGGCGAATGCGGGAGTGGCCGGATCATTGTGCAAGCGGAAGACATCGAGCTCTCCCCGCGGGCGACTTTGTCTTTCTCGCTTGTATTGCACGAGCTCCTTACAAATGCGGTGAAATACGGCTCACTATCGAATTCGACGGGAACGATTCATGTAAAAATCAGTCACGAAAGCTTAAATCTCCTCCGGTTTACGTGGATCGAGAAGGGCGGGCCACGTACCGCTGGTACAGCTCATGAAGGATTTGGCACACGTCTTATTGAACGCGTTTTCGGTTCCGAGTTCGAAGCCACTATCCGGCGGACACTTGACCCCGAAGGACTCTCTTTCATAATGGAAGTACCTTTATCACGGCTCCAACCATAGACAATGCGCCACTGGTCTTAGCAAGCCACTCACCATCCTCTCGGCTGCCTGTCATGGCCTTAGGTTGATTTCCACCACCTCCCGGCTGGCGGAAGATTATCTTGAGGACCAAACCACGGGCCCCTACCGGCCTGCGAAGAAGAAAGACAAGAGGAGCCTGTTCGTTCCTGCCTTTGCCATTGACGAGCCAGACAGTGGATACGCCAACAGCTGCATCGCATCCTCCTCCGGCGAGGTCGTCTTGCCATGGTCTTCTCCTCGCTCGCAGCATCATGCTGCCGTTGCGCGGAAAAGCCACTTATCCCGGCTGTTCAGATTTCCCGAGCCACCTCTGAGCCCGACCTGGTGCTGAAGGATTGCGCCACAAGCGCTGCTCACTTCTTTGACGCTCCGTCTCGAAGTCAACTCGACGACGTCTTCGAGGAAATTGGCAAGCGAGCCGTGGAGCTCAGGCTTTCGAGTTGAAGGCGTCACGGCCGAACGATCGGCGAGCCGATTCACATTATGGGAGCTAGACTATCGCTCGAAGGGCAGCACTCCGCTACATTTCGCACAATGGAGACTGGTAGGTTCGATTTTCCGGTAACGATCGCGATCGACGGTGTTGGCATTAAGAGCATCAGCAGCGCGAGAGAGGCCGCCGTGGTTCTCGAGGAACAATGGCCGGCGGCACGCGGGCGAAAGCATGAAATCGCGCTGAAGGCATGCCAGAACGTAACCAAAGGCTATGTCGCGCCCGCACTATGTCGACGCGCGTTTGAAGCGGCTGCTCGGGATGCAGGCATCTTGCTGGAATAGAAAACCCGGCCGCTTGCGCGACCGGATTTTCAAAGACACATCATGGGGCTCTAGATGTGGCCCGCCGGCTTCTGAGCGCTTTTGGCAGGGATACAGCAACCGTCTGATTGCAAACGAAGGCGCAGAATAGGCAGGGTGGTCGGCGGATGGCCCTCGCGAGTGATCGAGGTCGGGCCGACCTCACCGAGATGGTATCTCGAGCTTTGGAATGGAGTCGATTGGGACCGACTTGCCGGCCCTGAACTCTACCGCTCCGATCAAATTGCCATCCCCCTGCCCACACTTCCTTTACCCGCGAGATCTAATCATTGATGGGTCATTTTGCGGCCCACCAAAGTCGCGCATACGCAAGGAAGGGAGCAGGGGTTCGATTGTTCGGAGCATTGTTCCAGGGTCTTGGGATAGTCACCCTCACCGTCTTGGCCTACGAAGGGACGTTGCGTATCTGCCCTACCGAGCGCTGCAGGCGGATGGCTGCGGCAGTGGTGTTATCGGCGGGGATATCCATCTCCATGTTCCTGCCACTGACATTGGCGCCAGGCCTTGTCTTCGATCTCCGGCATGTGTTTCTGGTACTGGCTGCGACCTACGGAGGGAGCCTCGCAGCAATTACCACAGCGACATGCGCCATCGCCATACGCTACTGGACGGGCGGCATAGGGATGGAGGCCGGCGTAGCAGGAATCCTGATCTCGGCGTGCCTCGGCTATGCAATCGCGAAGACGTTACCGCAGCGTAGAATGACGTTCGGCGGGTTGCTGATCTTGGGTGTCGCCGCTTCCGTTTCACTCACGAGCACATTCGTCCTGCCCGTCGAGATCGCGGTCGATATCCTGCAGCGCATAGGCCCGCAGATGTTCGTGGCAAATCTTGTGGGGACTCTGGCGGCGGGTTTTCTCCTGGACCGAAAGCGGGTCGGCGTTTCCTATGAAAATCGCCTGAAAGACTATGCTCGGACTGATCCGCTCACAGGCCTTCTAAACCGCAGGGCGCTCGATCACATCGGATCCCGTATCGAGAGGGAATGTAGGGAGCGAAACGCATCCTGTAGTTTCCTGCTCCTCGACGTCGATCACTTCAAGACCGTAAATGACACGTTCGGTCACGCCGCGGGCGATGAAGTTCTGAGAACGATTGCCTCCCTCATCCTGGAGGAGGCTCGATCCCCGGATATAGTATTCCGGTACGGCGGCGAAGAAGTCGCGATCGTCATGCCAGACACGGACACCGATGTCGCCTACAGCGTTGCCGAGCGGATGAGAAGCAGGGTCGAGATGCATCCGCACGAGATGCGCGGGATCATGATAGCGGTGACGGTCAGCATCGGCGTCTACACGGCCAGCGGAGAACGCATTTCCATTAGCCAGGGCATGCATCTGGCCGACGATGCGCTCTACAGGGCAAAGAGAGCCGGCCGAAACCGTACCGAACTGGCAATTGCCGCATAAAACCGCTGTCTCATCGCAAGGTCCGCGATCCTGAGACCGGGCGTCTCCCGCTGTTCTGATTCGGCCTCGACGAAAGCTGCCTAGCTCGAATCTACGATTGAGGCGCATTCACTCTCCGGACGGCGAAACGTCCGTGAACGGGCCAAGACATTTTGGAACTTCTGGTGGGCCCGATGGGACGACATGAGGAGAGTAGTTTGACGGCCGACAACGTCGCCCGCTTCACCATGGCCGGGCCACTGATCGACGCGGCCGGTCGGGTGCGCTGCCTGATCGCCGACAAAGGCTACGACGCCAATGCGCTGCGCAAGCGCCTGCACGCCAAAGGTACCGACGCCATCATTCCCAGGCGCTCGAACCGGAAGGTGCCGATCGACTACGACGAAGTCGGCTACAAGGGACGCTGGCGCATCGAGGCCGCCTTCTGCAGGCTGAAGGACTTCCGCCGCATCGCTACCCGCTACGACAAGCTCGCCCGAAACTTCCTCTCGGCCGTCGCGCTCGCAACCCTCGTCGCATTCTGGGTCTGAATCGGTCTCAACCCGAGAGCCGGTAAAGGTCGCGGATCAACGAGGCGTTATCGCGTCGGGCCGCCAAACAGCTTCTTCACGGCAGCTGCGATTTGCGCCTCGCTGTAGGGCTTCGAAATAGCAGCCATCGTCGTCTTCCCTTCGAGCGACAGTTGCTGTCCCGAAGCAATCAGGACCCTCAGCTCCCGATCCTGCTCCTGCGCCGCGTCGGCCAATTCCTGTCCGCCACCATCCGGCAAGCCGAGATCCACCATCAGCAGATCTATGGTACCACTGCCTAAAATCGCTTTGGCTTCGGAGACGGTCATCGCCTGTTGCACCTCGTGCCCAAGGTCCTCCAGCATGTCCACAGCTGTCATCAATATGAGGGGCTCGTCCTCCACAATAAGGACGCGCAGCCTCTTGGTCTCCTCGGGGTCTGGCTTCCGCTCCGGGCCTATCACCGAACGAACCTTGAACGCGAGCTCCTCTCGAGAATAGGGTTTGCTCAGGAGTTCCACTCCTCGATCAAGCCTCCCTCCGTGGACTATCGCGTTCTGGGTGTAGCCCGATGTGAACAGAACCTTGATGCCCGGGAGCCGTTCTCGCGCCAGGCGAGCCAGGTCCGTACTGCGAAGCTTGCCCGGCATGACGACATCGGTGAAAAGGAGATCGATGCTCAAGCCGCTCTCGACCAATGTCAGTGCGCTGTCGGCATCCTTGGCCTTGACCACCTTGTAGCCGAGGTCTGACAGCATCGAGACCACTGTGTCCCGGACCTCCTCGTCATCCTCAACAACCAGGATTGTCTCGCTGCCCCCAACAGGTTCGTCAGACGATTTGCGCGGGGGAACTGTCTCAGGCTCAGTGGAGCGGGGCAGATACATACGGACCGTCGTCCCGTCGCCCGGCTCACTGTAGATGCTCACGTGGCCGCCGGACTGCTTCACGAAGCCGTACACCATGCTGAGGCCAAGCCCGGTACCCTGACCCTCGGCTTTGGTCGTGAAAAACGGCTCAAAGGCCTGGCGCCGGACATCCTCGCTCATGCCGGGCCCGTTGTCGGTCACTGCAATCATGACGTACTGGCCAGCCTCGACCTCCAGATGTTCTCTTGCGTATGAATCATCGAGTGATGCATTCCCGGCTTCAATCGTCAGCTTGCCTGTCCCTTCCATCGCGTCGCGCGAATTGATCGCCAGGTTCAGGAGAGCGTTCTCAAGCTGTGTCGCGTCGACTGCGGTGTTCCAAAGTCCACCGCCGATGACCGTCTCCAGCTCGATCGCCTCTCCCAAGGCTCGCCGCAACATGTCATCCATCGAGCGGACAAGCCTGCCGACATTCACGACCGTCGGCCGCAAAGGCTGACGGCGGCCAAACGCCAGAAGCTGCGAAGCCAGTTTCGAACCGCGGGAGACGCCAGCCAAGGCATTGCCGATCCGAGTCTGCGCGCGGTCATTCCCCGCGAGTTCCTTAGAAAGGAGCTGCAGGTTTCCACCTATTACCTGCAGGAGGTTGTTGAAGTCGTGAGCGACGCCACCGGTCAGCTTGCCTACGGCTTCCATCTTCTGAGCCTGAACGAGCTGGGACATCAGTGCCTCTCGCTCAGCGACAGCCTCTTCCACCTGCTTGGCGAGGCTTTCGTTGAAGGCTCTGGCAGTCTCCTCCGCCCTCAGCTCCTCGGTAATGTTGCGGGCTTCGATGACTGTACCGATCGGGCGGCCGCTCTCGTCCTTGATGGGACTCGCTGTGAAACCTACCGGGTAGAACGAGCCGTCCTTGTGGACGAACACCTCCCTTCCCTGAACTTGCATCTCCTGCGGAAGTGCCCGATCAATGGCGCAATCTTCAATCGGGAAGTGTCGCCCGTCGGGATGAGTGTGATGTATCACGTCATGCAGTGGGCGGCCCGTGGTTTCTGCGAGGGTGTAGCCCGTCAATGCCTCAGCTGCCTTGTTCATGTAGACGCAATGCTGCCGATCATCCATCATGAAGACCGCCATGGTCGTGTTCTCGAGAACGGCCTTGAGACGGCGCATGGTCTGCGCGAGCTTCCGCTCCGTGGCGACGCGCTCAGTCACATCTGACACGGCCGCATAGAAAAGCGCGGGCTCGCCCTGCATCAACTGAAGACGAATCCAGGCGTCGTACCGACTGCCATCCTTACGTTGATGAACTGTCTGGAAATCGATGTGGGATGTTCGGCCGCTGCGCAGCGGATGGATAAGGCGATCGAATGACCCTCGGTCGAACTCTGGCTTGATGTCCAGCGGCGTCATCTGCTCGAGTTCGGCGGCAGAGTAGCCCAGGTTTTGCCGAGCGCCTGCGTTGGTAAAGACGAACCGGAGGTCGTCCACACGGAAAATGAATACTTCGTTGGTAGAGCTTTCGACAATCCGGATCAATCGGTCTTGATCGAGGCGAGGACGATCAGACGTCGGCATGAATCGCGCTCCGAAGGGGCCGGCGGGTCAGGTGCGCAGGCGAGCATCTCCTGTAGGGCAAAGGTGCGTTTGCGACAATTACAAAAGCCAATCCGAAGGAGCCATTTGGCGCCCCGGAAGGCAGCGACCCCAACACCCACCGCGTCGCTGACGAGGTTTGCTTTGCCCTCATCAAAGATGGATGTGGACTTCCGTCACTGGCTCTCTTCATCCAGAGCTTCCATGAGCTGGAAAATTCTTTCGCGCGTCCATTTGGCAAAGGGGGTGTTATCCGATCGCTTGTGCCATATTCCAACGATCAGCGGTGGTTCGATCTCCATCGGCGGCTCGAACACCCGCAACTTGAATGTTGTCGCAACCTTGTTTGCCAACTGCGCAGGAACCAGAGCGACAAGGTCGCTCTCGCTAACGGCACGGCACACGCCGGAGAACACTGGGACCGTCAGTGCCACCTGCCGCCGCCTGCCAACGCGTTCCAACGCAGCATCGCCCATGGCAGCCAGATTTCCTTCTGGCGAGAACAGGACATGATGGAGAGCACAGAAGATATCGATGGGCATCACTGGGGCGCCATCCAATCCGGCTAAGGAAGGGTTGCTCGCTCGGGCAATAACGCGGAAGGGTGAGCGGAACAGTGGCTGGCGATTGATCCACTCGGGCACTGTCATATCGGGAATGAGAGCGAGGTCAGCGTTTCGACGCTCGAGGCTCTGCACATAGTCATAAGGGACGAGATCAACGAGCTGCGCGCGTATTCCAGGCGCTGTCCGGTGCAGCAGATCGGCCAACTGCGGCATCAACAACTCGGCGAAGAAATCGCTGGCCGCGATCCTGAAAGTTCCACTTGCCGCCTTGGGATCGAACGCGGAGGGGGGCGATAGCATCGCCTCAAGCCGCTCGAGTTCTTCGTGTAATGGCCCCTTCAGCCGAGCAGCATAATCCGTCTCTACCAATCGGTTGCCTTGCCGGAGGAAAAGCGGATCTCCCAAAGCGTGGCGCAGACGGGATAGGGCCCCCGATACAGCCGATTGCGACAAACCCAACCTCGCAGCGGCTTTAATTGTTGATCCTTCTCGAAAGAGGGCATCAAGCACGCGCAGCAAGTTCAGATCGAGGGTGGCAAAATTCATCCAGCCGATATCCGTTATCGGGAAATACGGTTTGATGGATACCCTGCTGTCGGCTTAGTCTCATGTCAACGAAAGCGCTTTCGTTTCAGTCCCATCTGCAGGAGTGAAACGATGACGGATCTGACGACAGACTCGGGAGCCGTGGAATGGCTCGGGGTCAGGTATAAGACTATCCTCAAACCCGAAGAGACCGGCGGCTCGATGTCAATCGTTGACAGCTGGTCGCCTGCGGGAAGCGGACCGCCGCGCCACATCCACGAAGAAGAGGACGAAACTTTTGTGGTGATCACTGGGAGATGCAGGGTCTGGATCGAAGGAGACGAATCCGAGATCGGACCAGGCGAGACCGTGTTCATCCAACGCGGCAGGAACCACACGTTCAAAGTCACGGAGGACGGACCATCCAGACATCTCGTCATCCTGACGCCGGGGGGCTTCGAGGGCTTCTTTACTGACATGGCAGAAGGCCGATACCGGATTCCGGAGGATATGCCGGCAATCACGGAGGCGGCGAGACGACATAACCTGACCTTTACCGGACCGCCGCTGGATTGATCCCATGAGCATCAAGCCTATCGTCTACCACATTCCCGTTTGCCCATTCTCTCAACGGCTTGAGATCTTGCTGGCCCTGCGTGGCCAGCAGGGCGCTGTTGAGTTTCGGGTTGTCGACATCACAAAACCGCGCTCCCCGGAACTGCTCGCGAAGACACGCGGCACGACCTCGCTTCCGATCCTGGAAACGACTGATGGAAGGATCATCAAGGAGAGCCTCGTCATACTGCGCTATCTGGACGAAGCGCTCGAGGGGCGGATGCTGCGACGTGAAGATCCGATTCAACATGCAGTCGAATCGATGCTGATCGCTCGCGAGGGTTCCTTCACGACGGCAGGCTATCTGTTCGTCATGAATCAGAAACGTGAGCAACGCGATCAGTTTGAGGGCAGACTCCTCTCCATCTACCGAGAGATCAATGATTTCCTGATCAATCATAGTTCCAAAGGTCCGTACTTGTTCGAGAGTTTCGGACTTTCGGAGGCCGTCTTCACGCCGATGTTAAAACGGTTCTGGTTTCTCGAATACTACGAAAACTTCGAACTGCCGGGTAGCGCCGAGTATGATCGAGTGCGGGATTGGATTGACGCGTGCGTCGAACATGATGCTACCAACCAAGTCACCAAGGAAGAAGTCGTCAAACTCTACTACGACTATGCCCTTGGTGCGGGTAACGGAGCGCTTGTCGAGGGGCGGAACGTTTCAAGCTTTACGTTCTCGCCGCATTGGCACGACCGTCCATGGCCGCCTCGTGACAAGTACGCAGGATCTGCCACCGACACAGCACTTGGGCTAGATGTTTGATCTCAGGTTTTAACGGAAGCGTATCCGGCGTTGGCGAAGTAGTTTGCGCACTCTTGCGGCTCGATGGTGGAGACGAGATGGCCGACGTGGCGCCAGGTTTCCTCCCCGGTGCGCTTTTGGGCGTGACGCATCCAGTGTTTGATCTTGGCTAAAGCCTGCTCGATCGGATTGAGGTCCGCGGAGTAGGGCGGCAGGTACCAGAGCCTTGCGCCGGCATCCCGGATCATCTGCCGCACCGCGGCCGACTTGAATGAGCCGAGATTGTCCATGACCACGATGTCGCCGGGTTCGAGTGCGGGCACGAGCTAAACACCCGCAACAACCGGATGATTTGGGCGGTCGATACCGCGACTGCCGCTCTGAGCGCGTGTTTTTCGGCACCCTGATCGGATC
Organism: Aquibium oceanicum; assembly: GCF_001889605.1. Taxonomy (NCBI): domain Bacteria; kingdom Pseudomonadati; phylum Pseudomonadota; class Alphaproteobacteria; order Hyphomicrobiales; family Phyllobacteriaceae; genus Aquibium; species Aquibium oceanicum. The sequence continues at coordinate 5,008,965 of NZ_CP018171.1, forward strand.
GGGGCCATTCCAGCGTGCTTCTGGCCGTTTTCGGACAGACTCATCCCGTGGCCGTGCAGCGCACGTGGAAGATCAGACGTTCCATGTTGTAGGCGATGTTGGCCAGCGTCATTTTCGCCTCCGCGCGTGCGATGCCAATGGTGCGGATGAAGAGGCCGAAACGGACCTTCTGATGCGCGAAGACTTGCTCGACGGCGGGGCGGATCGAAGATTTCCTCGCGTTCGCTCGGGCGGTCGCCTCAGGCATCGGCTTGCCCGCGGGCTTGCGCTGGTGGATGCGGCTCGTCAGCATCCTGTCCGTCAGCCACTTCTCGTTCTTCTGGCTGCGATAGGCGCTTGAGTTGCCGCCCGTCGGCTGTCGATGCCGACGCCACCGCCGCCTCGCGGATGAAACCGAAGCGCCGGTCGATGCTGATGTGGCTCTTGTAGCCGAAGACCGGCGTCGCGATCATCGGCAGCGGCGTCCCGTCCGGGCGATACCGCACCTTACCGCCGACCTTCAGGGTCCAGCGGGCATCGACGTCCTTCTGGGCCGCCTTGGCCGGCTCGTCGGGCCAGATCTCCCGAGCGGACTTGCCCTCCTTGATCGCCTCCTTCTCGCCTTCGGTATTCCGTTGCTTCGGCGCCGGCACCAGTGAGGCGTCAACGATCTGGCCCGACATGGGGATGTAGCCCTTCTTGTGGAGCTGCCAGTCGAAGGCCTTCATCACCCGCTTCAGCGTCCCCGTCTCGGTCAGCCTGTTGCGAAAGTGCCGGATGGTGTTTTCGTCGGGCGTCGGCGCGCCGAGATCGAAGCCGAGGAACCGCATCCAGGAGAGCCGGTCACAGATCATGAATTCCATGCGCGCGTCGCTGAGATTGTGCTGCGCCTGCAGGATCAGCGCCTTGAACATCGACACCGGGTCGAACGGCGGCCGACCGCCCTTTTAACCATCGCCGTAGCCGAGCCCCTCGACCAGCCAGCCGCGGAAATACTCGAAATCCACCGTCGCCTCGAGCGTTTCCAGCGGATCGCCCGTCTTCTTCAGACGCTCCAGATGCTCGGAGAGACCAAAGAGAGACCGCTGTTCAATTGCCCTGCCTCCAAATCACCACAGGGTAAGTGAATCACGAAATCTGAGACCGCGCGAGGTTGCGGCGGGTGCCCAGCTTGACCTAAGGGTAGATAGGTGTATCGTACGATTAGACCGATCGGTCTAATGTCAATTGGGAATGGAGAAACGATATGCGTGTTGCCAAGGACCAAGTTGATATCCAGATGCAAATCCCCGGTGCCACTATCCGCCAACAGAAGAATTTCGGCGACGCCACAGGATATGGCGAGATCAGCGGCGAGTATTTCACGTTGGCGAAAGGTGTGGACACGACACCGCTCATTCAGGGCCTGCACGGTAATGTTTGTCACTGTCCCCATTGGGGATTCGTGGTGAAGGGTAAACTCACGACGACCGACATAGCGGGGAACCGAGAGACCGCCAGCACCAATGATCTATTCTATTGGCCGCCCGGCCATAATGTGCAGGTTGAAGAGGATGCAGAAATCGTCATGTTCAGTCCGCAACATCAACATAGTTTGGTAATCGAGCACATGAACTGGATGGCAAAAGGCTGCTGCTAGTTCTCTGCATATAATGGAGAATGAATGGAGACGATACCGTCGAGCAGCAACGAACGCGTACTAGAGATGCATACAACTAAGCGTCGTTTGATAGATGCTGGCCTAGTGATGCTTCTGAAGCACGGCTACAACGATCTTGGAATACAGGCGCTGCTCGCGGTTACCTGCCTCCCCAAGGGTTCATTCTATCATCATTTCAAGGACAAGGAGGACTTTGCGTTACAGGTTCTCGACAGCTACATGGCGCAGGTTCATGCCGGACTTGATGAGTGCCTTTCAGACCTAACCCGCCGGCCTCTAGAGCGCATTCGAGCCTTCTTTGAATCAACGCGACAATCGTACGGCGATGAGGGGTATATGGGGTGCCTTATCGGGGGACTTGGCCAAGAACTATCCGGCATTAGCGATCTTTTTCGCCACAAGATCGAGGGGTGCTTTTCAGCGATCGCGACACGAATGGCTGATTGCTTGGAGGAAGCCCGGCAGGAAGGAGATATCCCTTCCGATTGCGATGTCCGCGAAATGGCTGACCTGCTCGTCAACTGTTGGGAGGGTGCAGCTCTGCGCAGCCGGCTCCGGCGGAGTCCAGATTCTCTGAACTCGATGCTCGACTTCTATATCCGCGCCGTAGCTGTTGGTTGACTGCCATTCACGCAGGGCATTTGTCCAATGAAACAGAATTAGAGATTCTGTTTCATACACTCGAATCCCGCAGTCGGCGATCCATCCATGTCCATTATCCTAGAGAGAAAGCCTGATGTGGGCGGGATGCACCACACTCAGGCATCCTTAGATACCTTCCTGCGGAATGTAATCACCCGATAGACATACCAGAGCACAATCCCGGCAATGATCACGTTCGACACCGGACCTACCCAGTCGGCAACCGCCGTGTATTGTGATTCAAGGAGATAACCTGCCGTCGCCAAGAATCCGGTCCATACGCTTGTCCCGATTGCTGAGTAGGTTAGGAACGGTCCTAGCCGCATGCCAGATACGCCAGCGGGAACCGAAATAAAGGTTCGCACTGCGGGGACGAGTCGGCCCAAAAGCACGGCTTTGCCGCCGTGCTTTTGAAACCAAGCTGACGAGCGATCAATTTCATCAGGTGTAATCGTAAGCCATCGGCCATGCTTTCGCGACCACTGCTTGAGACGATCCGCTCCTACCCAGACGCCGATATAGTACCAAAGCAAAGCTCCTAGAAGGGACCCAATGGCTCCGGCGATCAGAGCCAGTGACCTGCCACTGAGTTTTTCCTCCACCTGGAGTTAGAGTCCGGCTCTCGATCGAAGGACGGACAGATGAAGCGAAAGCGATTTACGGAAGAGCAGATCATCGGGGTTCTACGCGAGCACGAGGCGGGTGCGAAGGCAGGTGACCTGGCCCGCAAGCACGGGGTCTCTGAGGCGACGCTGTATAACTGGAAGGCGAAGTATGGCGGCATGGACGTGTCCGACGCCAAGCGCCTGAGGGCTTTGGAAGACGAGAACGGGAGGCTGAAGAACCTGCTCGCCGAGCAGATGCTGGAAGCCTCGGCCCTTCGCGAGCTCCTGTCAAAAAAATGGTAGGGCCCGCCGCCAAGCGCGAAGCCGTCGCGCATCTGCAGGCCGTCATGGGTCTGTCGGAGCGTCGGGCCTGTTCCATCGTCGGTGCCGATCGCACGATGATCCGCTACCAGTCGTGCCGGGCGCCGGAGACCGAACTGCGCGGCCGGCTGCGCGATCTCGCCAACGAGCGCCGGCGTTTCGGCTATCGGCGCCTGTTCATCCTGCTGCGGCGCGAGGGCGAGCCATCAGGGATCAACCGCATCTATCGGCTCTACCGCGAGGAGGGGCTGACAGTGCGCAAGCGCCGGGCGCGGCGACGCGCGGTGGGCACGCGGGCGCCGATCCTGGTCGAGGCGAGGCCGAACGCGCGTTGGTCGCTGGACTTCGTGCACGACCAGTTTGCCTGCGGGCGGCGGTTCCGCGTGCTCAACATCGTCGACGACGTGACCCGCGAATGCCTGGGCGCCATCCCCGACACGTCGATCTCCGGTCGTCGGGTGGCCCGTGAGCTGACCGATCTGATCAGCCGTCGCGGCAAGCCGGACATGATCGTTTCCGACCACGGCACGGAGTTCACCTCGAACGCGATCCTCGCCTGGTCGAAGGATCATCGCGTCGAATGGCACTACATCGCGCCGGGCAAGCCCATGCAAAACGGTTACGTCGAATCCTTCAACGGCCGGATGCGCGACGAACTCCTGAACGAGAGCCTGTTCTTCGGCCTCGACCACGCCCGCAACGCCATCGCCGAGTGGCGGCAGGACTTCAACTCTGCGAGACCTCATTCCTCGCTCGGATACCAGACCCCGGCGGCCTTCGCCGGAACTCTCGCCGCAACCGCCTCCGACGCTTCGCTCGATAAGGGCTTCGCGTCTCCACCGGTTGCTCGAACCGCGCCCTACGGCGTAACAGAAACGGCCAAGGCTCTAACCGCCGCTGGATGAAAGTTCAGTGGCAGGTCACCAGGAAGAAGCTCATTTCTCCCCTCGCCGCCGTAAACCCGGCAAGAGGCATTACCAGCTCGGAAGGGATAGGAGGAAAGACGTTCTCCGCGAACATCATAAGGGCGAGCGCTGGCAAGCCACCGACTTTGATCAATGATGTCACCCAACCAAACATGGCCTATCCCCTATACTCAGAACTGAACCGATGGTGACAGCGTAAGGTTCCGACCGTGTCAGAAGACCATCCCAGCTCAGCTGATGGGACGATCAGCCAGAACAGCAGAGCCCATAGACAATCACGCCCGGTTCTGCGCTATCCGGTATAGGCGACAATCTTGGGCATCCTCGGTCGCATCTGGTCGGCTACAACTCGCCAATGGCTGCTGGCCGTCTAATAACCTGTGAATATGAAACAGCAATTCTGTTTCGGACCACTCACGGGAGCTCCCTCGCACATAAGGCCGATTCCATGGTACGCAGAGCCCAAGTTATGCGATCCAAGCGGACCATTGCGACGTAGATTCAGGGATCATAAAACATGAGGTGATGTGAGGTCTGCAGCTGCGGGGGATCAAGGTGCTAGCCAAAGGCATTCAGCTTCTTCGTAGGGGAGGTTCAGCCAGCTTGCGGTCATATATGATCGGGCTTGCTCTTCTCACCACCGCGCCATTGGCGATCTTTTCGGCCCTGCTGGTCAATGAATTGCGGGAGGGGGAGTACCAGGCGCTCCAGCGGAGGACCATTCGTGAAGCGGAGGCGATCTCTCGTCTGGTGGAGCGCCAACTGCACGACATGTCGATCACGCTCAGGCTGCTTGAAGTCGCGCCCGAATTGCCACTTCAGAACTTCGAAGAATTCCATGATCGCGCTCAGCTCGCGCTGCGTGGAAGCAGCTGGAACCTGCTTCTCTTAAACGCTGAAGGGGATCAACTCCTCAACACCCGAGTGGACTACGGCACCCCATTGGGCAAGACCGCCAACTTGGAGGCATATCGACAAGCGCAGAGTTCCGGACAGATGGTCGTTTCCGACCTGTTTTACGGACGCGTCAGTGAGACATGGGTCTATAACATTACCAAAGTTGTCGATGCAGCAGGGGTGTCGCAGGGCTCGCTAGGGCTGATTCTGACGCAGAATGCCAGCGATCTCATCGAAGCTATCGGGGAGCGTACTTTTCCCTCCGGATGGCACTACGCTGTCGTTGACGGCTCCTCAAAGGTGGTGGCTTCAAGCAACGGTATCAAAGCTGGCGATCCCATCCCCGCTGAATTGCAGGCGCAGGCAAGGTCTCTCGCTATCCTGCGCAATGCCCGTAACGAGAATACATTCGGCTACGCCAAAATCGCAGGAGCTCCGTGGGAAACAATCGTTTGGGGGCCAACGGCTTCCGCTGCAGCGCCTATTCAGAAGGCGTGGCTGGACCTGATCCTTCTCGGCCTACTGTTTTTCGTACTTTCGGTGATCTCCGGCGCGGCATTTGGATACACCCTTCGACGGTCAATCCGAGAGATTGCTCGTCGGGCCAATCAAGTCGGTCATGGCGAAATAATAGCCCCGCTGCAGACCGGCATCCGGGAAATCAATCAGGTTTCGGTCGCTTTGTCGGAAGCGTCGTTTGACCGAAGCCAGGCGCACGATCAGCTGCAGACGGTACTGCGGGAAATGTCCCACCGGATCAAAAACATCATTCAGATTACGCAGGTTTTGATCCGGCAGAGCGCCCGCCACTTCGAATCCAAGGAGGAATTCCTTGACGTCGTGCTCGGACGTCTAAACGCCTTGGGCCAATCTGTGGAATTGCTCAGTTCTCAAACGAGAGCAACGCCGATGTTTGGCGAGCTGATCGACCTCCAATTGCAAAGCTTCATCGATAACCCTGAGCGCGTGCGGAAAAGCGGTGAGGATTTTCAAATGGCAGGCGATGCCGTCCGCGATCTCGGGATGATCTTGCATGAGCTGGCGACCAACGCGACCAAGTACGGTGCGTGGTCAGACCCCGGTGGTCGAGTCGAGATTAGCTGGGACGTACGCCAGAAAGAGGACGGGGAAGTGCTCCAGCTCACATGGGTGGAGGTGGACGGTCCGCCTGCGCGCGAGGCAATGACGAATGGCTTCGGCTCAAGGCTGATCGAAACGACGGTATCGCAGCTTCGCGGCTCCTCAAGCAGGGAGTTTCTGGGGGCCGGTGTAGTGTGGACGTTTGAATTTCCGAATCAGGCAGTAGCCGATACCATAGAGGGGGCGTCTACGGCAGCGTAGTGCCACCGACCGAGGGAAACCCCTGGCGGGAAACGAAATTCGCAATAATATTTTTGATTGAGTGCGGACCGCACAAACACGCTTTTGAAGAACTCAGTTGCGTTCGCCGACGAAGCCTGACTCGTCGCCGTTGTGTATGTAGAAGTGCCCGACGACGCGGCCGGCGGTGCCGATTGCGGCCCATCCGCGACCGCGGGCGGGGTAGTCCTCCTCCTCACTTTCCCACGAGAAATCCACGCAGGCGGATCCGTCTCTTGCACCGTAGCGGACATCGAGGAAGCCCATGAGCGCGCCGAAGGCGATTTCACCGTCCATCGCACCCTCACAGTCGAGATGCGCCTCGCCGACGAGGTCGAGACAGTCGTTGTCCCAAGTGTCCATCTCGACGATGCGCCAGCGGCCGGCGAAGGCCTTTGCGAAGGGGGAGCCTTGACCATCAGCCGGTCTCCGTCACGAGCTTGGGCAGCCGCACCAGATTGTAGGCGGCGGCCGCGAAGATGAACGCCCATCCGACACGGTTGCAACCGCGGAACTTCGTCTTGTCCTGACCGGCGACGGTTTTGATCCAGCCAAACGCCTCCTCAATGCGCTTCCTGACGCGCTGGGTGGTGACATAGCCGCCGAGCCGGGTCGTGCGGCGAAACGGCGTGTGGATGTGAACTGTTGTGCGGCGCTCATGTAGGCAACGAGCGCAGATGCGGCAATCGGGCCGACCCCCGGCGCCATCGCCAGACGCTGGCTGACCTCGTTGCCCTTGTGCCAAGTAATTATCTCGGCTTCGACGGCTGGGAGCGATAGCTTGTGCTGTTGAGGAACTCGCAAAGGCTTTGGGAACTCCAGCTTCGTCGCTCAACGGCTAGTCACCGGAATAAAGGCGCTTGTTCAAGTGAAAATTTTGGTGCGTCGCGCAGCAACAAGACAAGGTGCAAACCAGTTAGCCTTGGTCTGCCTGCTTCTGACCATAGACGACTGACACGCGCCAGTAAGGCATACCGGCGAGCGCTGCCGATCCCGTATAGTATCTAGTTCCTAACGGTGCAGATAGTCGTCGGACGACCAAGATGCCCGACAATGGCAGACCACCAGACCATGCAAGCCTATGGCCGGCTCGTAACAGATCGAAAAGATGATATCTAATGGAGACAGGTTGGTTCGATATTCCGCGGTTATGATCGCGATCAAAGGTGTCGGCATTAGGTGTATCATGAGCGCGAGGGAGGCCGCTGTCATTCTTGGGGAACAATGGCCGGCGGAAAGCGGGCGGAAAAATGAAATCGCGCTGAAGGCATGCTACAGCGTCATACACGGCTACGTTGCACCCGTCATTTGCCGGCGCGCATTCGAAGCTGCCGCGCGAGAAGCAGGCTTCTTGCTGGAGTAGCGCCGATAGAGAGGGGTCAGGAGGCCTCCGGATGCCATTAGCAGCGCTGGCCGGCCGGAAGGTCGCCGTTCCTAACAATTCGTGTTATGATCGGCCATCGTCGGAAGTTGCGTTGGCAGCCGGCGATAGAGAGACGCCTTCATCCCTGTGAGCGCTCCCGCCGAACAGCCTGAGGAGCATCCCATGCTGGATATCAGGGCAAATTGCACTCATTGCGGAGCTAGCAACCATCTCACGGTGGAAGGCGCGATCTTCTCTATCGAGGAAGTATGTTGTTCGAGGTGCCTAGCGCCCCTTGAATCCTGGGGAAGCCTGAAGTTTGCGTGTGATGACCCTGGGCCTCAGGTCTATGGACCTGATACCGATCTTATTTTGCCCCCCTTAGGCCAGTTCTTCTTGAAGCCCTCTCGCGCTACTGACTTCGGCGGTTCGCTGAGAAGGATACCAGCTTCGTCTGCGGCATCTGCGAACGCCTTCCTTGCGCGTGTCAGGGTGCCAACGGTGAAGGCACTTTCCATGGACTGCAGGACGGCTTTGCGCGCGGCCAGGTGCTTTTTGGTCCAGTTGGTCGGCCAGTCGGTGAGAAGGATCTCCGCCGCCTTTTCTGGCGACGTTACGGCATGTGCGACGTTGCCGGCGCGGCCGAGAGAAACGCGGACGGGCGGTGAAAACTGGCCGGGCATACGCACACCTCACTAGACGGCGACTCAACCCGGCACGCGCCGCCGGGTTCCCGCCGATCGATTGCGATGGTCACATCCCCGCCGGGAAAAAATGCCCGCCGAGCGATGGCGAGCTCGGCGGGCGCAACGCAGACAACCTTTAGGGGGAGGTTGTTCGATCATGTTCGCTCGAGAAAGTTAAGCAATCGTTCGCAAGTCCTTTACCATCATCGCATGCGGCCTCTCGGAAAGCAGGAACGTTGATCTCGTCACCCTATTTCATTCTCTATCCATAGGGGTATGGAATGAACGTGCTTGCCGCCTTATCGCTGTCATTCGTCGTGGGCTTCCTTGTCATGTCGTCGCTACTGGGGTTTCCGTGAAGCCCGCTGGATCCTATGGGTTTGAGGCAAGTTAATGCCGGCCGTCGCTTGCGAACCTTAAGTGGGGAAACCACCTGATGCCCCATCAACTGGTGGGAGACTGGCGGCCTGCACGTGGTATGCTGCTGGTCGCTTGATTTCGCACCAGGCGCGCGTGACTTTGGCGCTCGGTGCAACCTCCATAACATCACGAAAGGTCCGCACGCGATCCTTGAGTTTACCCGCGCAATGCTTAACGACGCGGGCACTCTGGCGCCCGGCGACGTCTATCCGGACTATTCTGCGGCTATCGTGTACTGTTAGAAGAAGAGGTGGAGCTTTGTCCTCGAATATGTGATGTAGACACTGCCTTGCTAACGGGATTAAGAGGATGCTACGTTCCCTCGGCAACTTACTCTTTAAAGCGGTGGTCGGTCTTACTAGCGGCATAGCCATTTTATTGATGATCTTTTTGAACTACAGCGGAGAGCAGGCTACCCATACCGGCGGCGATGAGTCGGGCTCGGTCGCTCCGCAAGAAGGTGACTGAACAGCGCATCCGGTTCGTCGGGCGCTGCACAGAAGCGCGGGGGAGCCTCGTTCTGAAGTAGGGAAACGTGGTAGCGCTCTAACTTTGATCGTGGCTGACCCGCGCTGGCAGTGGCGTGCAGCACATATGTTCGTTGCGCCATCATGACACAGCTAAACCGGATTTAGCGATTGGTAGGGCTCCGCCAGCGGCCGGCGGTGAGAACCACTTTCCGAGGATAAGACTGTTCGAAGCTCGCTGTCAGCAATCTGTTAGACATCGCGCAAGAAAGCCCAATAAAGGCAAAACAGCCAGTATCGATGGTCAGACAACCTTCACCGTTGATTTCGCTGTAGAATGCTACTCCCCTTGGGCGTACCAATCTCCCGCTTTCACCGAATGACCTCGATGACTTTAAGCGAGTCCGTTTCACGGATCTCGTGTCGCCGGCAGTTTTCGCCCCTCGATGCGTACATCACCACATCCGCCCAACGCGGTGCCATGATCGGGCACGAGGTGCCGATGCGCCGATACTTCTCCGCCACGATGCCGTGCTGTCAATCAAGCCCTACGAAAGGGACGAACGGGAGGCCGAGCGCCTTGATGAAGATCAGGTAGCTGAACACCGATAGCACCGCGGCTGTCACGAGCAGCGGTACCGGGCGAAACCTCGCCTCGGCGAACCCTGCGATCAACACGAGCGCGAACGTGGCGGGGACCAGGCCGGCGCTACGGATGAGGACGGCAAATGCAAGAAGGCTTCCGAATATTCCCGCCAAGGCTTTCAGCGGCGCCGTCAGTTCGCCCTCCGGCGAGCTCTTCTCGATTCCGATGAAGATGCCGAAGCCGATCATCACTACACCGAGCAAGATTGGCAGGACCCCTGGTCCAACGCTCATGAGATTGCCGAGCTCGAATTGGCTGCCCTCGACGGCGGCGAAGAGGCCGATGGATCCGAGACACGCGCCCGCAGCCAAGCTCTGGCTTCGCTGATTCGTCATGCGCCTGCTCCAAGACGCCGCTCGCGCATACGCTGACGAGGCGCAGCCGTCAGGCTCCAGATTGTCAGGAAGATGGCCATGCATAGAAAGGCGCCGCTGACCGGCTGCGTGAAGAAAACCGACAGATCGCCCCGGGCGATCAGCAGGGCGCGGCGCAGATGCTCCTCGATGAGCGGGCCGAGAATGAATCCGAGCAGAACCGGCGCCGCCGGCAGGCGCATGCGCATCATGGCCACTCCGACTGCACCAAAGACGATGACGAGGAACACGTCGAAGGAAAGATTGCGGATGCTGAACGCGCCGATGCACATGAAGAAGAGGATAGACGGCGCCAGCACGTGGTAGGGAATTGACAGCATCCGCACCCAGATGCCGATGAGCGGGATGTTGAGTATCAGGAGCAGCAGGTTTCCGATCCAGAAACTCGCGATCAAGCCCCAGAAGAGTTCGGGATTGGACGTGATCACGCCTGGACCGGGAATGATGCCGTGGATCATCAGCGCGGCAAGCATGAGCGCCATGACCCCGTCCCCGGGAATTCCGAGCGTCATCGTGGGGATAAAAGCGGCCTGCGCGGCCGCGTTGTTGGAGGCTTCGGGAGCGACGACTCCTTCGATCGCCCCCCTGCCGAAGCGCGACGGATCCTTGGACACCCGCTTTTCCAGCGCGTAGGCGATGAAGGAGGCGATCGCGGAGCCGGTGCCCGGAAGTATGCCGAACCCCACACCCACGGCGGTGCCTCTCAGCGCCGGCCCCACCGACGATTTCATCTCGGATCTGCTCGGTACCATCGAGCGCCATGAAATCCTGCGCGCCGTCGCGGCCTCGCGCGGACGCGCATAGTTCGCCACGACCTCGGCGACGCCGAACAGCCCCATCGCGATGGGAACCAGGCTGATGCCGTCGAAAAGCGGCTGGAGGCCGAACACGAACCGCCGCTCGCCGGACATGACGTCGGTTCCCACCATGCCCAGCAACAGACCGAAGACCACCATTGCCAGCCCCCGCAAGGGCGATTCCGCCGATATGGTGGACGCGGCGACCAGCCCGAGCACCATCATCGAGAAATACTCGGGAGAGCCGAAACCCAGCGCCACACGGGCGAGCAGCGGAGCGCAGATGGTCATCACGATGATGGCGATGGTAGCTCCGAAGAAGGACGCTATCGTCGTGATGAACAGGGCGAGCCCCGCGCGGCCCTGCTGCGCCATGGGATAGCCGTCGAGACAGGTGACCACCGAGGTCGACGTGCCGGGCAGGTTCAGCAGGATCGACGCCGTCGAACCGCCATACTGCGTTCCGTAGTAGATGCCGGCCAGCATCACCAGGGCATCCGTCGGCTGGAGGTAGAAGGTCAGCGGCAGCAGGATGGAGATCGCCGCCATTGGACCCATGCCGGGAAGGACGCCGATGAAGGTACCGAGCAGGACTCCGGCCATGCAGGCCAGAAGCGTGCTCAGCCCCAGGGCGGTTTGGAAACCGAGCGCTATGTTTGCCATGCTGTCCATCGGCCCGGCTCAGCCTCTTAGCGACAGAAGCTGCTTGCGATAGCCATGCGGGTTCACAACGACGTCGACCACCGCCGGCCTGTCGCTCGCGAACGCCGCCTTAAAAGCACCGTCCAGTTCTTCGGGCGCCTCGACGCGGAACCCCGCACAGCCGTAGCCCTCCGCGACCTTCGCGAAGTTCGAGGGCGAAAAGTCCACGCCCTTGTTGGCGAACTGCCGGCGCTCCTGCTTTGCGCTGATCAGCGTAAGCGAGGAATCGTTGAAAACGACGGTCACGGGACGGCAGTCGTGCTGGACCGCCGTCGCGAGCTCACCTGCGCACATCATGAGGCCGCCGTCGCCGGTGAAGGCGATGGCACGGCGGGAAGGATCGACGAGGCACGAGCCGAGTGCGGCGGGCAGGGCAAAGCCCATCGTCGCGAGGCCGCGCGACAGAAGTGTTTGTCGAGGCTCGTCACAGACCCAGTGATGCAGGACCGGCAGCATGTGTGCCCCCGCGTCGAGCGCGATCCTGGAATTCGACGGCGCATGGCGCCGGGCGGCGTCGACCACCATCTGCGGCGAGATCGGCCCCTCCCCCGAGGAATCACCCGCGGCGTGGAGATGCCTCTTGGTGGCCGCCAAGGCGTCCGCGTCCCAATCGGCCGCAACGCGTTGACCGGAAAGTTCCTCGACGATGGCAGCGATGTCGCCGATCAGGCTGACTTCGGGCTCCACGACGCGCCGGTCAACCACGTAGCGCGCGACCTCGATCACGGGCGCGTCGTAGCGCCATCGCGCCGGCGGAAACTCGATGGCGTCGAAGCCTATCATGACCATAAGGTCGGCCTCTCGCAAAGCCGCCTCCTCCGCCACGCCGCCGATATAGTGGCCCATGGTCAGCGGATGGCTGTCGGCCACCACGCCCTTGGCGCGATAGGTGGTGTAGACGGGCACGTTCCAGGCGTCGACAAGCGAACGCACCGCGCGCGAAGAGCCGTCGTCGCAAGTCTGGGAACCGACGATGATCACCGGGCGCCGGGCATCGGCCAGGCGTTTGCGCGCGGCCTCGACGGCGGCTGCCTCCGCACGGACAGGAGCCGGCGGGGCCGCGGACGGCACGTCCCTCACCGGAGCGGTCATGCCCTTGTTCGTCACTTCCAGATAGATCGGGCCGTTCGGCTGTCCGAAGGCCCGGTCGAGAAGTGCCCGCAGGTCCGGCCGGAATCCGTCCCCGTCGAGCCGACCCGCGCCACGCAGAAGCGGCTGCAGGATCGCCGTCTGGTCGATACGCTGATGCGACGAGAAATCCATCTCGGGGTCGAAGTGATCGGCGATCAGCAGCAGAGCCGCGCGATCGAGATGGGCATAGGCCACCGCATTGACGGCGCTGGTGAGACCCGGCCCCCGGGTGGTCATGATGGCGCCGAGGCCGCCGGTGATCTCCGCCGTCACCGCGGCGGAGATACCGCCGGCATTCTCGGTGCGGCAAAGGACGAACCGGATCCCCGCCTTCTCGGCGGCATCGATGATGTCCAGCGCGCAATCGCCTCCAGGGATGCCGAAGATATGTCGAACCCCACGGTCTTTGAGGCCGCTGATGAGCGCACCCAGCCCTTGCTCGGTCATGAAACCTGCTCGAATGTTGAGAAATGAGGGAGAAAACCGACCCGCAACCGGTTGTAGGCGGCGGGTCGGCGCGATCCGTTTCCGACCTACTTCGGTTCGACGCCCGCGGCTGCGATGATCGCCTTCCAGCGCGTCGTCTCGTCGGCGATGAACGCTTTCGCGTCCTCTTGGCTGCCGCCCATCGGAATTGCATGGAGGTTCTTCATCTTCTCCGCGATGTCCTCACGCGACATGATCTCGTTCGTCGCCGCGTTCAGCTTGTCGGAGATGTCCTCAGGCGTTCCGGCAGGTCCTGCCAGCGCATACCAGACGATCGCCTGGAAGCCTTCGAGATTGCCGGCCTCCTCGATCGTCGGAGTATCCGGAAAGTCTTCCAGACGCTCACGCGTCCCGACACCCAGCATTTTGACGGACCCGTCCTCGAACGAAGCCATGTAGCCGGGAATGTTGTCCACGACCACCTGCACCCGTCCGGCGGAGAGGTCGACCCGCGTCGGCGCGGCGCCCTGGTAGGGCACGTGCACGATGTCGAGCCCGGCCATTGATTTCAGGAGTTCCAGTGACAGATGGCCGGAAGACCCGACGCCAGACGATGCGCCGCTGAGTTCCCCAGGATGCGCCTTGGCGTATTCGATGAATTCTGAGACCGTATTGGCCGGCACGTCCTTGTGTACGATCAGCGCGTTCGGGAACTTGGCCACGGTAACGATCACGTCCAGGTCGTCGGGCGAAAAGGCCATGTTCTTGTAGAGGAAGTGATTGGTAACGAAGGCACCGGGATTGGTCATCAGCAGCGTGTAGCCGTCCGCTTCGGCGTTCGCGACCGTCTCTGCACCGATGTTGCCCGATGCACCTGGCTGGTTCTCGACGACGAACTGTTGGCCGAAGGTATCCGAATAGGCCTGGGCCAGGATACGGGCGACCGTGTCGGTGATTCCTCCCGGCGACCACGGCACGATGATCTTCACCGGCTTTTCGGGCCACGCGGCCTGCGCCTGGCCGGCGCTCAATGCGGCGGGGACTGCAAGCGCGAGAGCCATCGTAGCCGATGCGAACCAGCCCAACATCTTCTTTTTCATGTGTATCCTCCCACTGTCGGCAGGTTGACCTGCCGGATTTCGAAGCAGCAACCCGGCCTGCTAGAAAGCTGACCGTGCCCTGTCTGCCGAGCGCTTCAGTTTTTAGTTCAGTCTCCTCCCAGGAAACTGAAGGGGCGTTGCTGAGAACGTGCACTTCGGCACTGCAAAGCCTAGTCCGGGGTGCTGGCTTAGGGAATGAAGATACCCAGAATCATCTGGAATGCTGCTATGGCCTATAAGCACTTCCAATCGTTATCCCGCCGCCTAACTTTTCCGCCCAGTTCGGCTGAATTGCTCGTCCCGGGAGGAACCAAAGATGAGTCTAAAGCTTCGCCCACTGTGTGATAGTTTCGGCGCGGAAGTGCTTGATATCGATCTCTCCAAGCCTTTGGATAACGAGACCTTCTCCGAGATCGAAAACGCCTTCGACTCGACGTCCCTGCTGCTGTTTCGCGGGCAGACACTGTCGGAAGACGACCATGTCGCCTTGAGCCGCCGTTTCGGACCGTTGCAGGCGCATGTGCTGAAGCCTTACCTTTCCAACACGCACCCGGACCTGCTTGTCCTGTCGAACATCAAGGACAAGGGCCAGGCGGCCGGTATCGGCGACGCGGGCCAGATCTGGCACTCCGACACATCATATACGGAAACGCCTTGCCGATGCTCACTGCTGCTCGGCCGCGAGATACCGGAACCGGATGGTGACCGGACGTTTGGCGACACGATCTTCCGCAGCGCCTGCGCCGCCTTCGATGCGCTCCCGGCCGACCGCCAGGCGCAGCTCGAAAAGCTGACGGCGCCTCACTCCTACATCCATTATTACAAGCGCAAACAGGCCGAGGGCTCGGCCCGGCCCGATCTCACCTCGGAGCAGGTGAAGGAGGTCCCACCCGTGGACCATCCCGTCGTGATGAAACACCCGATCACCGGTCGCAAGGCGATCTATGTCAATCCGGGCTACACGATGAAGATCAACGAACTGCCGGAGAGCGAAAGCCAGTCGCTGCTCGCCGAACTCTTCGACTACCTGAACGAGCCGAGATTCGTCTACCGGCACAAGTGGCGTCCGGGCGACCTCATCATCTGGGACAATTACGCGACGCAGCACCTCGCCGTCGGCGACTATGCCCTTCCGCAGCGCCGGCTCATGCACCGGACCACCGTACTTCTTGGCGAGGATGCCAGGCGCCGCTTGACGGAATCCCGCCAGCGCCAGGCCGCCTGATCAGCCACACCGTCGCCTGGACGAATGGCAAGCCGCGATCAGGTAGCGGGCGGACGTACCGGGCGATCGAAGCAGCACATCCGAGCCTGTTGCATGCGGGCGAAGGTGAACGCCGCTCGCGGCCGTGCCCCATGATATGCGGGCGGAGCGAGCGGCATCTCCGGGAGCACGAAACTTTCTGATCACGGATCCGCCTTTGCGAGCGGCCGAGGTGCCTCCGACCTCACGCGGCGGCATGCAAACAGCAGAGACGATCGCCGGTCGCAGCTGTTAAGGCTCGTTCCCGGGATCGGGCATACGACTGGCCCCTGGCGCCGACGGCCGCGATCGGATCAGACATGCAGCTTCATCAGTTGAGATACGTTCTCGAAGTGTATCGCAGGGGCAATCATGTCTCGTCCGCCGCGGAGGCGTTGAACACCTCTCAACCGGGCATCAGCAGACAGATACGCCAGCTCGAGACCGAACTCGGTTTCGATATCTTCGAGCGGAGCCGCAGCAGGATCGTGAGCGTCACCGTCGCCGGCCTGGAGTTCATCGGCAGCGCCGAGCGCATCATCCGGAAGATCGAACAGATCCAGAGGATCAGCGGGGACAACAGCAAGGAGAGGGAAGGCCACCTGACGATCTCCACGACCCACACCTTCGCACGCTACGTCTTGCCCAACGTGATCGCGGGGTTCCTTCGCAAGGAGCCGAACGTGCAGATCGGATTGCTTCAGGCCGTCCCGTCCGAAGTCTGCGAAAACGTTCAGCAAGGGCGCGCGGAACTGGGCGTGACCACCGAGCCGCAGAAGAGCTTCCTCGGGCTCGTGTGGCTGCCGATCCTGAAGGTCAGGCGCATCGTGATCGCACCACCGGATCATCCAATCTCGAAGCTCGACAGAATTACACTCGAAGAACTCGCGAGATTTCCCCTGATTGGCCACGACAGCTATCGCAGTGGGGGACGGACCATCATGGATACCTTCACGGAACGAGGGATCAAACCGCTGGTACCCTTCGCAGGCATCCATTCCGATGTAGCCAAGACTTATGTCGGCATGGGTCTCGGGATCGCGATCACAGCCTCAATGGTCTATGATCCCGAGCGGGACAGCGATCTTGTCTCCCGCGACGTAAGCGATCTGTTTCCATCGACGACCGCCTATGTGACGTTCCGTCGAAGCTCGTTCCTGCGAAAGATCGAAATCGATTTCATGAAACAGCTGTCACCCGGATTGACCCGGCAGCAGATACGCGAGAGCCGGGAGAAGAGCCGCTTCTATCCCCTGGAGGATTCCGGGGACCGTTCAGAGGGCCGCAGTACGACTTGAAGATGCTGATGACCCCGGATGGCGGGCGACAGCGATCAAGGTCGGACGGCGGCAGTGCTGGATTAAGAGGGGCTCTGGCCAGCCGGGATCAACACCGACCCACATTGGCTGAAAACGCAAGGCCTCGTGCCGTTCGAGAGCTACTGGACGCCGCCTACAGCAACGCTGCTCCCCTCCGTGTTCCGTACCAGGTTTCCGAGGATAAAAGGCATCATGCCGCCGGCGCGCAGATAGTCTATCTCGACCTGCGTATCGACGCGCAGGACAAGGGGGATTTCGCGGACCACACCATCCGCCTTTCTGACCACGAGGGTGAGGGATTGTCTTGGTCGGACGTCCCCCTCCACGCCTATGAGCGAGAACATTTCCGAACCGTCGAAGCCCAGGCTCTCGGCGGTCATCCCGGTGGGAAACTGGCATGGAAGCACGCCCATGCCGATCAGGTTCGAGCGGTGGATGCGCTCGAAGCTCGAAGCGACGACCGCGCGCACGTCGAGGAGCCGCGTGCCCTTCGCTGCCCAGTCGCGGGCGCTTCCGGTGCCGTATTCCTCGCCGGCCAGGACGATCAGCGGCACCCCCTCCGCGCGATAGCGCAGGGAGGCGTCGTAGATCGACATTTCCTCACCCGAAGGCTGATGGCGCGTGACGCTTCCTTCCTTGCCCGGCACCATCAGGTTGCGCAGCCGCACGTTCGAGAAGGCGCCGCGCACCATCACCTCGTGGTTCATGCGGCGCGAGCCGAAATTGTTGAAGTCCTTCGCCTGAACGTCGTGCTCCGACAGGTAGCCGCCGGCCACGGAATCGCGGCCGATGCTGCCGATCGGCGAGATGTGGTCGGTGGTGACGGAGTTGCCGAGGATCGCCAGCGCCCGCGCGCCCTTAATGTCGGTCAGCACGTCCCGGCGCATCGCGTCGTCCAGGAAGGGTGGCTCCTTGATGTAGGTCGAGCGGTCGTCCCAGGGAAACAGCCGCCCGGTCTCATTGGGGATGTCGGCCCAGTAAGGGTTGCGCGCGGTGAAATCGCCGGAATAGGTCTCGCGGTAGAAGCCGGGATCGGCGGCCTGGGCCATGGCCCCGGCCAGTTCCTCGCGGCTCGGCCAGATGTCCTTGAGATAGACGGCATGGCCGTCCGCCCCAGTCCCGATCGGATCGCGCGTCATGTCGATGTCGACGGTGCCGGCGAGCGCGAAGGCCACGACCAGCGGCGGGCTGGCGAGGAACGACGCCTTGACCATGCGGTGGATACGCGCCTCGAAATTGCGGTTGCCCGACAGCACCGCGCAAGCCACGCCGTCGGACGAGCGGATCTCTTCCTCCAGCGCCGCATCGAGCGGCCCGGAGGCGCCGACGCAGGTGGCACAGCTGTATCCGGCGACCGCGAAGCCCAATTCGTCGAGCGGGTCCTGCAGCCCCGTCTCCTCCAGGTAGCGGCTCACCACCAGCGAGCCGGGCGTGAGCGAGGTCTTGACCCAGGGCTTCGTCGTCAGCCCCGCCTCCACCGCCTTCTTCGCGACCAGCCCTGCGGCCAGCATGACGCTCGGATTGGAGGTGTTCGTGCAGGAGGTGACTGCGGCGATCACCACGTCTCCGTCGCGAAATCCGCCGTTGCGCGGTTGCGGCGCCGGGCGCGCATAGCCGCCTTCGCCTTGTGGCTTGACCAGCGTGTCCTCGAAGACGGACTTCACCTCCGACAGCCCGATCCGGTCCTGCGGCCGCCGGGGCCCGGCGACGCTCGGCTGCACGTCTGCGAGATCGAGCCGGAGCAGCCTCGTGTAGGCGACCTCGCCTTCCTTGGGCGCTCCGAACAGCCCCTGGGCGCGGTAGTAGCGTTCGGCCGCCTGCACCATGTGTTCGGTCCGGCCGGTCTGGCGCAGGTAGCCGATGGTCTGTTCGTCCATCGGGAAATAGCCGATGGTGGCGCCGTACTCCGGCGCCATGTTGGCGATGGTTGCGCGGTCGGGGATGCTGAGCGTCGACACGCCCTGTCCGTGGAATTCCAGGAACTGCCCGACCACCTTGGCTTTGCGCAGCATCTCGGTGACGTGGAGCACCAGGTCTGTCGCGGTGACGCCCTCGCCGAGTTCGCCGCTCACCTCGATCCCGACGACGTCAGGCATCAGGAAGCACACCGGCTGGCCGAGGATTGCGCCCTGCGCCTCGATGCCGCCGACACCCCACCCCACGGTCCCCAGTCCCGATATCATGCAGGTGTGCGAATCCGTCGCCACCATCGTGTCGGGCATGCACACGCCGTCCTTGACCAGGAGGCCGGGCGCCAGAAATTCGAGGTTGAGCTGATGCAGGATTCCCGCACCGGGCGGGAAGAGCCGGATACCCTCATAGGCCTGCACCGCCCATTTGACGAACTGGTAGCGCTCGTGATTGCGCTGGATGTCGAGTTCCATGTTGCGCAGCTTGGCGTCGGGGAAGCCGTAGAAATCGACCGTCAGCGTGTGGTCGAGCGCCATGTCGACGGGCACGGCCGGTTGCACGCCTTCGACCGGCAGGCCGAGCCGGTCCATGCTGGAGCGCATCGCAGTGAGGTCGCCGAGCAGCGGAATGCCCGCCGCGCAGTTGAGCGCGACGCGGCCGACGGTGAAGGGGATTTCCTCGGTGCGCTCGGCAACCGGCTGCCAATTGGCCAGCGCCCGCACCTGGTCCTCGGTGATGCGGCGGCCGTCGCAGTGCCGCACCAGCGATTCCAGCACGACGCGCAGCACGACCGGCAGGCGGGTGTGATCGCCGACGCCCGCCTCCTTCAGCGCCGCGAGCGAGTAATGGTCGGTCGCGCCGAGACCGGGCAGGTCGATCTCCCGTCGGGCGATCGCATCGAACGGATTGGTCATGGGGCTTTGCTCATCTCATGAGGCTTTCGGGGCGGCGCCCAGGAGTCGCGTCAGGTCCGCGAGGCTCTCCAGGCCATCGACCTGCGAGACCTTGCCCGCGAGCGCGCGTGCGTCGTCCTGGCCCAGTACCTTTCGCGCCAGGATCAGGAACTTCTGTTCAAGTTCAGCATCGCTGCAGGGATCGGCCGGCGTGCCGCGGCATTCCGGAACGAACATCCGCCGGACGCTCCCGTCGGCGAGCGTGAGTTCCACATCTGCGGCGAATTTTGCCGGATAGACCGCTTCGGCTTCCGGGCTGACATAAATCTCGACCTTCGACTGGATTTCGCGCATCGCCGGCTCCGACAGCCGGTCTCCTCCGTATTCCGCCGGGTCTTTCGGATCGCCGAGAAGCGCCAGCGCGGCGCAGAACGGGATCGAATACTGCGCGCCCATCGTATCGACCGGCGCGGGGTTGCCGTTGTTGGCGGCCGCATAGCTGCTGACGCCGACCTTCACGGACGCGACGTCTTTCGCCGCGAATGTCCGATCGCCGCGCATGTCGGACAGCACCTGCACGACCGGCTGGATCCAGCCGCAGATCGGATAGACCTTGAACCAGATGTCGCTGATCGCCCACTTCGAGCCCAGCCCATCGGTCAGGCGCTCCGGCGCGGCGGTCGCGCCGCCGAAAATCTCCAGCAGTCCGAACCTGCCGTCGATGGCGTAAGGCGGCCCCGAAAAGCCTCTCCGGACAAGCTGGCAGGCGCGAACGCCAGCCTCGGCGCCGCGCCCGAGATGCAGCCGCTTGACCATGCCGCCGCCGTCGCCCGAGGCAAAAGCCTTGATGCCGGAGGCCGCGGAGCAGGAAACGCCGATCGCAGAGGTCAGCTGCCCAAGATCCAGGCCCGTGACCTTGCCCGCCGCCATTGCTGCTGCGACGGGCGCCGTCAGGCTCGTGACGTGGAAGCCGAGCCGGGAGGGAGCGACCCCCATCGCGACCGCGACGCGGTGCATGATCTCGTATCCGGCGACGATGCCCAGTATCACCGCCTCGCCGGACGCACCGGACGCCTCGGCCGCGGCAAGCGCGGCGGGCACGACCGCGGCGGCCGGATGGATGATCGAGCTGGCGATCAGGTCGTCGAGTTCATAGCCGTGGATCGCCAGGCCGTTGCACATGGCTGCGGCCGGCGCCGAGAGCCGGGCGTCGTGGCCGATGACGGTGCAGTTTCCCGCACTCCGTTCCTCGATCATCTCGGCAGTCAGGATGCACGACCAGGGCTGGAGCGTCCCGAACAGCCCGCAGCCCAGCGCATCCAGCAGGCACTGCCGCGCCTTGGCGCGGACGTCTTGCGGCAGCTGGTCGTAGGTCAGGTCGTGGAGGAATTCGATGAGGCCCGTCGACCGATATGCTGTCGCCACTGTTCCCGCGTCCCGGAGTTGCACCGTGTCCATGCCCGCGCGCAGTTCCACGACGAGCCGGGGACGGACCTGCGTCCTCCCCGCAACACCGGCACGTTAGGGCCGAGGCCCCGGTCGGAACAACGCCGAAATGCTCATACTGGTATCGCTACTTTCCATCGCCGTCGTCCGGCTCGGCGCGGCTGTGCACCGTCTCCTCGCGGCTGGCGCGGATGCGCTGACGGGTCAGCTCCGGCGACAGCTTCAACATGAAATCGACCTCGATCTTCCGCAGGTACGAGCTCTTGCGGAACGCGACATACGCCATGCTCGACGGAAACAGATGGCTGACGTCGCGCGCGACGAGGTTCTTGTCGCGCTCGGGGTCGAAGGCGATGGAGGCGGTGATGGCGATACCGAGACCAATGTTGACGTAGGTCTTACCGACGTCCGAATCGACACCGGCGAAGGGAACGAGCGGCTTGATCCCTTCTTTTGCAAACGCGTCCATGATCGCCCAGCCACCGCTCCGGAAATGATCGTGGCCGATCAGGGGATGCTTTGCCAGTTCCTGGAGCGTGATGGTCTCGAGCTTGGCGATCGGGTGATCCTTCGGCGCGATGACCGAGCGCTTGATGCTCAGGATCGGCAGGCGCACCAGCCCGAGAAAGCTCTTCTGCGGCTCGGTCGACACGCCGAGATCGGCACTCCCCGCCTGGACGTACTCGCTGACTTCGGTGGGATTGCCCTGGAGCAGGCCGATGCGGACGTTGGGCTGACGGGCGAGGAACTCGCGGATCACGTTCGGCAGGACGTAGCGCGCGAAGGTGTGGGTGGTCGCGATCGTAAGCCGGCCGCCCTTCTCCTCGTTGTAGTCGTCGCTGATCTTCTGGATGTCGTCGATCTCGCGGAAGATTCGTTCCGCGTTTTCGATCAGTTCCAGCCCCGCGGCGGTCGCGCCGACGATGCGGTTGCGCGTGCGCTCGAAGATGTCGAAGCCGAGCTCGAGTTCGAGCTGGCGGATCTGCTTGCTGATTCCCGGCTGCGAGGTATTCAGCGCATCGGCGGCGGCCGAAATGTGGTTTCCCCGGCGATAGACCTCGAGGACGTACTTCAACTGACGAAGCTGCATGGATTGATCAATCTCGTGGCGACCGCCGGCATGAACGAACGCCAGCCGGTCGGCACTGCGGCGGTGGCGGTGCCGGAGTATCGCCACGGGCACGGAGAATTACAACCGATCGCCGATTGCGCGCGGGAAGCTCCCCTCCCCGCGCCTCCACCGTAGTGGTTTTACTCCGCCGCCTTTTCGACGGCTTTCATGACCGCCGCGGCGGCATGACGCCCGGCGAGGCGGCCAAAAACCGCGCCGCTGGTCAGGCCCGTGGAGCCGGGATAGTTGAAGTAGAACAGGCCTCCGACCATTTCGCCTGCCGCATAGAGCCCCGGTATGGGCCGATGGTTGACGTCCCTCACCTGCCCCTCGGTGGTGATGTTCAGCCCGCCGAAGGTGAAGGTGATCCCGCAGGTCACGGAAAAGGCCTCGAAGGGCGGGTTCTCCAGCGGGATGGCCCAGTTCGACTTCGGGATCGCAAGGCCCTCGGTGCCGCGCCCGTCCTTGACCGTGGGATCGAACGGCTTGTCGCGCTTAACCGCCGCGTTGAACGCCTTGATCTCCTTGATCAGCTGTTCGGAATTCACGTCGTCGAGCTTTTCCGCCAGTTCCTCGATCGTGTTGGCCGTTATCTTGGTGACTCGGCGCGCGCTGTATTCGGGACGCAGAAGGTGCGTCACCGACGAATCGAAAATCTGCCAGGCGAACTGACCCGGCTGCTTCATGACGATGTGGCCGTACTTGGCGTAGGTGTAGTTGCGGATGTCGGCGCCTTCGTCGAGGAAACGGCGTCCTTCCGCGTTGACCATGATGGAAAACGGGTAGCTGTCGCGTTCGTAGTCGTCGACGGTCGACATGTCGCCGAAGTCGCTTGCATAGCGCTCCCAGCTGACGGCATGGCAACCCGACCAGTGGCCACAGGGCTGCGCGCCGATCTTCAGCGCCATGTTCAGCCCGTCGCCGGTGTTGTATTTCGAGCCGCGAACCTTCGCCAGGTCCCAGCCCGGACCGAGATAGCGCGTGCGCCACTCGGTGTTGGCCTCGAAGCCGCCGCAGGCGAGAACGATCGACTGGGCGAAGATCTTCGTCGACTTGCCGGCAATCTGCACTTCGACGCCGTGGACACCTTCATCGGACGAGATCAGGTCGCGCACCCAGGCATCGTATACGATCTCGATGCCCTTCTGCTCCGCGGCCTTGAACAGGGCATCGACCATCCCGCGTCCACCGCCGGAAACCGCCAGCGTCGCGCCGCCCCAGAATTTGTAGCGGCCGTCGACCTTGAATGACTGGCGCCCGAATTGCGGCAGGAAGCGCAATCCCTGGTCCTTGAGCCAATGGACGGTCTCGTTGCTTTGACGCACGAGGATTTCGCAAAGATCGGGATCGGTGCGGTTCTCCGTCACGCGGGCCATGTCGTCGAAGAAATCATCCTCGGAATAGGTACCGAAGTCGCTCTTCTGTTCTTCCTCCGAGAGATCGGGCGACAGCGCGAGAATGTCTTCGGCGCCGTTGTAGACGAACCGCATCAGACCTTCGGTGTAGGCCGTGTTTCCGCCGCGCTCCTCTTCCGGTGCCCGCTCCAGGATGACGACGCTCACGCCGCGTTCAGCCGCGGACAGTGCCGCGCACAGCGCCGCGTTGCCGCCGCCGACCACGATCACGTCATAACTTTGGTACTTTTCGTCAGGGTGCATGTTTTGTTGTTCGCTGCATGAGGTCTACTGGAAGGCTGGAAAACCAATCTTCAGGTTCGTGCCTCGACGTAACATTCAACCGTTCGATGACGTTAGAACGCTTTGTCATCCTGGTATGGTGAAACAGCCTCGCATTGCGCATCCACGCGCTCCGGCCGCGAGGGCACTCCGGCGGCGGTGCCTTGGTTCGATCGGGATTTCCGGTGGAAACGCCGGTTTTCGCCTCCAAAGCCCAGCCCGCTGCATGAACTGAGGCAATTACGCTGCCAAAACGGCAGACCGCCAAAGGCGCTGATAGAGAAATGAAACATTCGTTACATCATTTGCCAAAATGAACGATCCGTGTATGTTGCCGCTACGACACCGTGCCGCCGATGCCCGACCCGACGCATTGCGCGCGGCACGCCCGATCGCCAGGAGGCTCCCATGTCACTCAGCTTGCTCACCCAAGACCATCTCGACCGCGTCGCCATCGAGGTCGAGAAAGGTTTTCTCACCATCGGTGAACTGATCGCGCTCGGCACCGAGCTCGACCTGCCCATCAGCCAGGTCGTGGTCGCCGAAGCCATGATCCGCGAAGACAAGGACTTCGATCTGGTGACCGAGGAGTGCTTCGCCGCCTTCGCCCACAACATGCGGGCGTTGGAAAAGGGAACAAAGGACGGCAACAGCTTCGTGCTCGGCACCGTGGCCAGCGATCTCGCCAAGCAGGACGTCGGCGTCCTGATCGGAGACGAATTGATCGACCGCGCGCTGGTCTATACGCTCGCCACCGAAGTCGGAAACCACGAGGTCGGCCTTTCGCCCTGCGCCGGCACCGGCGACAGCTGCCCCTATACCGGCCTTCTCAAGGCCCTGATGGAAACCGGCGTCGACCTCCCGCGCGTCAAGCTGACGGCGGCTCTGATCCTCAAGGTCGGCAGCATCTACCGCGCCGGCAAGGCCACCACGGGCTGCAACATGGAAGGCTACGGCGCGGGTTCGCCGGCGACCGCTGCGGCGCTGACCGACCTTCGCGGCGGCACGGCCGAGCAGGTCGGCAAGGCCATGGTTCTGGCCATCTCGCCGACGCTCGCGGTCCCCTGCACGCCGCGCGTCATCACCCGCGGCCTGTGCGGCGCGCATATCGGCAGCGCCATCCTGATCGGCAACCTCGCCTCCAACCTCATCCTGAAGAGCACCATCCCGGTCGACATCGACGTCGACGTCATGATCGCCATGGCGGCGCGCATCCACCGCGAGGCGGCGCCGGTGATCACGGCGGTCAACGTGAAGTACATGCGCCCCTATTTCTCCAAGCGGCCACAGGTCGAGGCGCTCCTGTCCAAGGAGCAGGCGGTCGGGCAGGACGACCCGTCCAACATCATCCTCGCCGAAGCACGCGAGGAACTGCACGCCATGCTGGAGAGCAGCCGCCCGCTGACGCGCACGATGGGCGAGATCGTCGTCGGCGGCAGCTCGATCGCCGTCGGCTCGCCGACCAACATGGCGCGGATCGCCCACGCCCTAAAGAAGGGCAGCATCAAGCAGGTCGACATCGAACTGACCAAGGATCTCTACAACCGCCGTTCCATCAACGTGCCGGCGATCCTCATGGGCGCGATGTTCGGATCGCACACGTCGGACGGCGACATGTACGGCAAGGTCATGGACCTGCCCGCCATCAAGAACATCAACATCACACTGTCGGAGATCGAGGAGCCGGAGGTGCAGCGCATCCGCCTCACCACCGACCAGGGCTCGGTGTGGATCGACTCGCGCAACCGAGGTGGCGCGCGGGTGGCGATCGTGGACTGCAATCCGTCGATCGAGGCCGCGCTCGCCGCTGCCAAGGATCTCGGCATCCAGGTCGTCAGCTGAGCCGACGCAACAGGATGTCGCTTTCCCATACCCGCGTGGGGGCCGAGCTCGTCTCGGCCTTCTCCACCATACAGGCCGCAACCATCCACGAGGCGCAAGGCGGGACCGGCGCCGTGACGGCAGAGATCCGGCCTCTCGACCGGGCGATGTCGCTCTGCGGCCCGGCGCTGACGATCAAGATGCCGCCGGCCGACAATCTGGCGCTCCACCAGGCGCTCTATCTCGCCGAGCCGGGCGACGTGCTGGTCGTCGACTGCGGACGCCACATGGAGGCCGGCCAGTGGGGCGGTATCCTGATGGAGGCAGCCAAGGCGCGCGGCATCGCCGGGCTGATCACAAACGGGTCGGTGCGCGACACCGACGAGCTGATTGAAGGGAACTTCCCGGTCTTCAGCCGCGGCATTTCCATCAAGGGTACGGCCAAGAACCCCGGCGCGCGCATCGGCGAGCCGATGATATTCGAAGGCGTGAACGTGGCGCCCGGCGACCTCGTCCGCGCAGACGCCGACGGGATCGTCTTCGTGCCGAAGGAGTCCGCCGCCGCCGTCCTCGAAAAATCGCGCGCGCGCATCGCCAAGGAGGACGATTTCACCCGTCGCATCCGCAACGGCGAGACGACGCTCGATCTCTACGGTTTCCCAGCCTATTCGAAAGCAGGATGATGGACAGCGCAGACTTCGATACGAGATTCCGCGCGCGGCTGCATGCGCTTTCGACCACCAATCTCTCCGACGCCATGGATTCGGTCGGCATCGCTGGGGCCGTGATCGGCGTACGGCCGATGTTCCACTCTCCGCGCGTCGTCGGGCGGGCCGTAACGATCAAGATCACTGCCGCGGGCGAAAAGAAGTCCGGTGCCCATCTGGGCGTCGAGGCCATCGCCTCCGCTCAAGGCGGCGACGTGATCGTGGTCAGCAACCATGGCGACGTGAAGAACAATTGCTGGGGCGAGGTCCTGTCCTGTGCAGCCAAGGTCAAGGGCGTCGGCGGCGTGGTCGTCGACGGCGCGGCGCGCGACATCGATGCCTGCGAGGAAATGGGCTTTCCCGTCTTCGCCCGCGCAGCCGTCCCCATCACCGCGCGCGGCCGGATCATGCAGGAGGCCTACAACGTCACCGTTCGCATGGGTGACGTCCAGGTCAGCCCCGGCGACGTGGTGGTCGCCGACATTAACGGCGTCGTCTTCATCCCTCCGTCGAAGCTCGAGGACGTGGTCGCCCGCGCCGAGACGCTGATGGAGAAGGAAGAGCAGATGAAGGCCGACCTGCTCGCCGGGATGGACGTCCTCGAGGTCGACCGAAAGTACAACTACGAGAACATGCTGAAGAAATGACCAGCCATCCGCACCAGACCCTCATCGACGCCTTCTCCGAATTCTCGACCTCGACGATATCGGACGCCTGCGACAAGCTCGGCATCGCGGCCGGCTGCCTCGGCATTTCGGCCGTCAGCAAGTGCCGCCGCATGGTCGGCACGGCCTATACGGTACGCTACGTGCCCGTCGGCGAGACGAAGGGCACCGTCGGCGACTACATCGACGAGGTCCGCCCCGGCGACATCGTGGTGCTCGACAACCAGGGCCGCACGGATTGCACGGTCTGGGGCGACATCCTGACCATCGTCTCGGGCGCGAAGAAGATCGCCGGCACGCTGATCGAAGGCGTCTGCCGCGACCTCGACGGCATCGACGAGAACGACTACCCGCTGTTCGCCCGCGGCGTCTTCATGATGACCGGCAAGGACCGGGTAATGGTGGACGGAACGCAGGTGACGGTCTCCGTCGGCAACCGCCAGGTTCGGCCCGACGACATGATCATCGGCGATGCGAGCGGCGTTGTCGTGGTGCCGAAGGAACGCGCGAAGGAGGTGCTGGAGATCGCTCAGTCGATCGAGGCGGCCGAAAGCGCCATCGTCGACGCCGTGCGTGGCGGCGCCAGCATAGCCGAGGCGCGCCGGGCGCACGGCTACCACACGCTCCAGACCAAGGGCTGAAACCTGGCGGTCGTGTTGTAAGCTATCTCGCGGCGGCTATACTCGCCCTCGTTTCGACATGGCCTGACGGCCGAAAGAGAAGAGCGCCGCGCATTGGCCAGATCAGGTGGAAAGCGGACGAGGTCCGATCCCCGCGACACGTTCGCATTCGCGCCCGAGCCGATCCGCCGCATCGGCGAGACGCTCGGCGACCTGACAATCAAGCAGAAGCTGTTGGCGCGTTTCATGCTCCAGCATCCCGAAAAGATCGGCTTCCTGTCCATCCGCGATCTCGCCGAACAGGTCGGTGTGTCGACCGCCACCGTGTCGCGTCTCTGCTCGCAGCTTGGCTATTCGGGCTACGACGAACTGGGACGCGAGGTGCAGCAGAGCCTGCAGTACGAGATGTCGACGCCCGCCCGGCTGCGCATGCTCAACGACGTCGCCGACCAGGCCGGCGATGCGCCGCAGACCGCCTTCGACCGGGTGGTCGACATGGAAACCCAGAACCTCCTGCTTTTGCGCCGCATGGCGGACCGCGACATGCTGCTTGGCTGCGTGGAAGAGTTGCACGACGCCGAGTGCGTGCTCGTCGTCGGCTCGATGGGATCGACAGCACTGGCGGAATACTTCGCCTACGCGCTCGGAAAGGTGCGCCGCTCTGTGCGGCTCGCAAGCTCGGGCACGGGTTCTTCCGACTGGCTGGCGATTTCCAATGCGGCCGCGGGCACGCTGGTCATCCTGATCGGATTTCCGCGCTATCAGCGCCGGACCATCGAGATCGGGCAGCACGCCAAGGCGCGCGGCGCGCGCATTCTCGCGGTCACGGACCAGGAAAGCTCGCCTCTCGCGCGCCTCGCGGACCTCGTCATCCCCGTGCCGATCAGCCTCTCGACGGTCGTCGATTCCTTCGCGGCCCCGGTCGTGCTGATCCATGGACTGGTGGTCGAATACGGCGAACGCTACCGGGCGGAGGTGCAACAGCACCTCCTCGGGTTCGAGCAGTATACCCGCGACCTGTCGGTCTGGCCCGAAACGCCGAAGCGCGACTCCGCCTTGCCGCCCGTTACGCCTGAGCCGAACCGGACCAGGCGATGATGCGGCGGATGCCCTCGTCGATGCCGATCGAAGGCTTCCAGCCGATCTGGTTGATGATCTTGTCGTTGGAGAAGTTCAGCCGGCTGGAGACCGTCGCGCGGATCTTGCCCTCGATCTTCTTGTGCTCCGGCTTCAGGTCGGAACCCATCTCCTTCAGGATGATCGCGACGAGATCGTTGAGCGACGTCGAGACGCCGGTCGCGACGTTGTAGGATTCGCCGGTGACATCGGCCTCCATCGCCATCACGTTGGCGCGCGCGATGTCATGGATGTGGATGTAGTCGTGGACCTCGCTGCCGTCATCGGGGATTACCGGCCGCTCCGACTTGCGGATGGCGTCGATCGTATCGACGATATAGGCCGAGTTCACCGCGCGGCGGTGCTGGCGCTCGCCGTAGACGGAGGAATAACGCAGCGACACGAAAGGCACGCCGTAGCGCTGCGAATAGAGGCGGCCGAGGTTTTCGCCGATGATCTTGGAGCCGCCGTAGAGCGCGGCGCCGGGCTGTTGTCCCGACCACATCCACGGCGCCTTCTCGGTGGTGACGTCCTCCTCCGTCTCGCCATAGACCGCGACCGACGAGGAGAAGATCACCTTCACCCCCGAGCGGTACCGCGCCGCCTCGCAGATGTTAAGCATGCCGGTGACGTTGACCGCGAGGCCGAGCGACGGGTTGAGCGACAGGGGCAGCGTGAGGAAGCCGGCGACGGCGAAGACGCCGGACGCGTCCTCGAAGGCATCGAAGAGTTCGTTGGTGCGCAGGATGTCGCCACGCACCAGCACGACGCGGGGATCGGACACCAGCCCGCTGACGGTGCTCTCGGTGCCGAGCGAATAGTTGTCGAACAGCACCACCTGGCGCGCGCCCGCTTCCAGCAGGTGCTGGGTGATCTCCGAGCCGATCTGGCTGAGCCCGCCCGCGATGACGAATTTGTTGCCTTCGATCCTTGCCATGACGTCCTTGCTTCGATGTTTTCAGCGAGGCCGCGCCAGAACGCAGCCACAGTTCAGTCGGTGCCGCGTCGGCCGGCTGGCCGTCACAGCATGATGTGGATGGATTTTTCTTCGGTGTAGGAGATCATCTCCTCGAGGCCCCGCTCGCGTCCGGTGCCGCTGTTCTTGTAGCCGCCATACGGCATGCCGCGGACATGTGCGCCGACGCCGTTGATCCAGACGTAGCCGTTTTCCAGCGCCCTCGCGGTCTTCATCGCCTTCGTGATGTCGTTGGTCCAGACGGCCGCCGTCAGCCCGAGGTCGACGCCGTTGGCCATCTCGATCATCTCCTCCTCGGTCGACCATTTCATGATCGACAGCACGGGTCCGAAGATTTCCTCACGGGCGATGCGCATGTCGGGGGTAACGTCGGCGAAGACCGTCGGCTCGACCCAATAGCCGGTCTCGAACTCCCTGCCCTCCGGCCGCTTGCCGCCGCACAGGAGGCGCGCACCGTCGTCGATGCCGGACGCGATGGCCGCCCTCACCTTGTCGAACTGCGCCGCCGAGTTGATCGGTCCCATCTGGCTGTCGTCGCGGAAGGGATCGCCGACGCGGATCGCACCGACGGACTTAGCCACTTCGTCGACAACCTCATCGTAGAGGTCGGCGTGCACCATCAGGCGGCTGGTGGATCCGCAGGACTGGCCCTGCCAGCCGAAATTCATGCCGCTGACGGCGGCCTTCGCGGCCTTGGCGGCGGGAGCGTCCGGATAGACGATGAAGGGGTTCTTGCCGCCGAGTTCCAGCGACACGTGCTTGACACAGACCTCCGCGGCGGTGCGCTGGATCGCCATGCCGGTGCGCGCCGAGCCGACGAAGGAGAGCCGCTTGATCCTGGGGTGCCGGACCAGCGCCTCGCCGGCCTCCTGCCCACCGGTCACCACGCTCACGATGCCGGCTGGCAGGACCTCCGCCGCCACCTCGCCGAAGATCGACGCCGACAGCGGGCTCTGCTCCGACGGCTTCAGGATGATGGCGTTGCCGGCCATGAGCGGCGCGCCGATGCCGCAGAGCGCGAAATAGATCGGGTGGTTGAAGGCCAGGATGCGCGCGCAGACGCCGTAGGGCTCGCGGATGGTGAAATGCAGGTTCTTCGCCGTCGACGGGACGCTCTGACCCTTCAGCTCGTAGGCGATGCCGACGAAGTAGCGCAGGCGTTCGAGGCCGTTGGCGAGGTCGTTGCGCATCGGCGTGATGGTGTTGCCGGTATCGGCGACCTCCAGGGCCAGAATCTCGTCCGAGCGTTCCTGGAGCCTGTCGCAGAACTTCAGGAGCAGCGCCGCGCGCCGGTTCATGTCCATCGCCGCCCATTCCTTCTGAGCGGTGAGCGCGGCCTCGACCGCGGCGGCGACGTCGGCGGTATCTGCCATCGGCACGCGGCCGATCGGTTCGAGGTTCGCGGGATTGTGGCTGTCCAGCCAACGGCCGCTGGCGCTTTCGACCATACGTCCGCCGATCAGCATGCGTCCGTCGTGGAAGGCGCTTCCCTTGGCCGCGCCTCTGGTTTCCGAAGTGACGTTCACCGCAAGCCCCTCCCCTGAAGCAGCCATCTAGTTCGTTCGCTACCGCCGGTCATGATCGCCCTTCTGGCCACGGGCGGGACCGGGATGCATGCACCATTGCCGGACATCGCTCCGGCTAAAACAAGGCCTCGTATCTTCCCGGACCCGCCATGCCGCAATGACCGATCGGACATACTGGTATGCGCCGCCCAGCCGGCGTATCGGATCCGGCCGCTCAAGATTCCCGCCCGTGCGGCGGCATGTCGACGCGGACGATCCATCCCTCCGTGCCTGCCCGCAGTTCCGGGTAGCGCTTCAAGACCTCGGGATCGTGTCCGGGGATGACGTGGTCGTCCGAATTCGTCAGCGAGCGCAGGCGCCGGAAGCCCCGCTGCATTGCCTCGAGGTCGAACACGGCCGGAAAGGGCCTGCCGGTCTCGAAATTGGCGAAGAAATGCGTGGCGTCCGATGCCAGCACCACCCAGCCTCGCGCGGTGCGCACGCGAACCACCTGCAGCCCGTCCGTATGACCGCCGATGTGATGCACGCTGATGCCCGGCGCCAGCTCCGAATCCCCCGAATGGAAGGCGACGCGTCCCTCGAAGAGGCTGCGCACCATCTGACCGACGTCGCCGGCCTCGTAGTGATGCGCATGATCGTGCGTGCACATGTGCGGTCCGGTGCAGAACGCCATCTCGCGTTCCTGGACGTGGTAGGTCGCGTTTGGAAAGAGCGGCGTGTTGCCTGCGTGGTCGTAATGCAGGTGGGTGAGGATCACGTGACGCACACTGTCAGGCTCGACGCCTGCGGCCGCGAGGCCTTGCCGCACCGGCGTCACGATATGGCGGGAGCGCTTTTGCGCGGTCTCGTCGCTGAAGCCGGTGTCGACGACGTAGGAACCCTCGTCGCCCTTGATCACCCAGACGAAATAGTCGAGCGGCATGTCCACGTCGTGGATGTCGCCGCCGATGAAGTTTTCCGTCGAGCGCCTGGCCAGATGGCCGTAGCGGATCGCGAAAATCTCGTAGCTGCCCCGCTCCATCCGCTACGCGTCCCGAACCTTCATCACTCGCGGCGAGCCGCCGAACCGCGACAGTCTAGCGCTCCCCTCCGGGCCGGTGCCAATCGCCGCGGGCCATAGCAGTATAAGCGTTCGGTTCTGACAAGCGCGGACGGAACCGTCTAGATCGTCCTGAATCGGGAGGGCCAGACCATGTATGGACACATTTTCCACACCGTGAGGCGTCCGGAACCGCGCCTGCTCGAGGCATTCGCCAAGCTGCCGAGCGCGACGATCTCGGATGCGATGGGTCGGCACGGGGCGTTGAACATGTCGATCCGGCCGCTCTACGAGAACATCTCGATGACTGGGTGCGCGCTGACGGTGTTGTGCTTCCCCGGCGACAACATCATGACGCATCGCGCGTTGCAGATGGTCCAGCCGGGCGACGTGCTGGTGATCGACGACGGCGATCACGACACGGGCTGTTTCGGCCACAAGAGCGCGATGCTGGCGCGGTCGCGCGGCGGGACGGGTGCGGTGATGAACGGCTCGATCCGCGACGCCAGGGAACTGCGCGCCGACCGATTTCCGATCTTCTGCCGCGGCGTGTCGCCCCGTGCGCCGCAGAAGAACACGCCCGGATCGATCAACGTCCCCGTCACGCTCGGCGGCATCGTGATCCAGCCGGGCGACATCCTCGTCGGCGACGACGACGGGGTGGTCGTCGTACCGCTGGCTTCTGCGGAGGACATCCTGGCCAAGGCCCAGGCGCGCGATGCGCAGGAGCAGAAGGGGCCGGCAAAATCCGGCGAACTGCCGCTCGATCCCGCGGGCGCCCGGCTCGATCTCGACAGGATGCTGGAAGGCAAGGTCGTCCATCATCACGACCTCGTCGACTGGGGTCTTGGACGGCGCTGACCAGCGACCGGTCGCGCTCCCGCCGTCTGCGGGCACCGGTCAGTTGCCGTAGAGAACCTGCGGCAGCCAGGTTGCGAGGCCGGGAAACAGGATCACCAGAGCCACCGTCGCGGCCTGCATGAAGATGAAGGGTATCACGCCCCGGTACATGTGCTTCAGCGTGATCGATTTCGGCGCGATACCCCGCAGGTAGAAGATCGAAGGCGCCATTGGCGGCGTCAGGTAGGCGGCCTGCAGCACGATCAGGAAAACCACCGCGAACCAGAGCGGGTCCACGCCCGATGCCTTGACCAGCGGCATGGCGATGGGGATGACGATCAGGATCACCGAGATCAGGTCGAGCACGAAGCCGGCGACGAAGGTCAGGAGCAGGATCAGCGCGATCGAGGCCCCGCCGGTAATCCCGTAATCGTTCAGCAGCGACTGCATCGCCCGCATCCCGCCGGTCGAATAGAAGACGGCCGAAAAGATGCTGCCTGCCAGCACGATCATGATGATCATCGCGGTGACACCGAGCGTGCGGAAGAGCGCGTCCTTCATCACCGCGAAGGTCATCCTCCCGTGCAGGACGGCCAGCACGAAACAGCCGGCCGCGCCGCACGCGGCGGCCTCGGTGGGAGTTGCCCAGCCCGCGAGAATGCTGCCGAGAACGACGACGATCAGGGCGACCGGGGGAAGCAGCGCGGTCGCCGTGATGAACAGCTTGGCGCCGAGGGAATGATCATCGTCCTCGTCGAATTCGGCTAGGGGGGCGAGTTCCGGCTTCGCGAAACTGATGACCAGGATGTAGAGCAGGAAGAAGCCGGCCATGACGAGACCCGGCATCATGATGCCCGAAAACAGGCTCCCCACCGGAAGCGAGGCGATCGGCGCCAGCACGATGACTGTGATCGAGGGCGGGATGATCGTGCCGAGCGATCCGCCGGCGCAGATGGTGCCGGAGATGAGTTCCTTGGAGTAGTTGTACTTGAGCATGGCCGGGATCGCGAGCAGGCCGATGACTGTCTCGGTCGCCCCGGCGACGCCCGTCGAGGCCGCGAAGATCGTGCTCATGACGATGGTGCCGATGGCGAGGCCACCCGGCAGCTTGCGGGTCCAGATGTGCACCGCATCGTAGAGACGCTCGGCAATGCCGGAGCGCTGCAGCAGCGCTCCCATCAGGATGAACAGCGGAATGGCACCGAGGACGTAGTTCGACCCGACCTCGTTCACCTTGGAGACCATCAGCGCGACGATCTTGTCGCCAAAGCGCAGGTAACCGAAGACGAGGCTCACGCCCAGCATCGAGAAAGCGATGGGAAATCCGAGCGCGATCAGGAGGAAGAGCGTCGGAAACATCCAGATCCCGAGAAAACTCATATCAGGCCGGCCTCGGCTCTTTCGGGTTCGTGCGATTGCCCGGTGACGAGCGTGCGCACGCAGCGGATCACCTCGACCAGCGCCTGGAGGGACAGGATCGCGAACCCCGTGAACAGCACCGCGCGGAGGGGCCATACCACCGGGTTCCAGGACGACACGCCGCTGACCTCGCCCGAGCGGTAGGCGCGTAGCGCGTACTGGAAAAGGCCGTTGCTGACGGCGATCGCACAGGGCAGGAAAATGGCGTAGCCGACCAGGTCGACGACGGCGCGCCAGCGCAGGCTCAGGCTGCCGTAGATGAAATCGACGTTCACATGCTGGCGGTACTTGAGCGCGTAGGCGAAACCGAGCGAGAAGATGCCCGACATCATCATGTAGCTTAGTTCGAAGGCCCAGATCGTAGGCGCGTCGAACACGTGCCGGCTCAGGACCTCGTAGACCATGGCCACCACGAGCGGCACCATGAGGGCCGCGCCGATCACCGCGGCCATGTCACTCAATCGTTCCAGTTTGCTCAGCACGTGCGTCGAACCATCTGTGGCCGGTGCGGTTGATCCGATCGAAACGGGGCGGGGCCGGTCATCGGATATGGCTCCGACGGCCGATCCCCGGTCCCCGTCTTGGTCGGCTCAGTCCCGCGTCTGCCCGATCGGCAGGCGGAACTCGCCCCAGACCGACAGATGCTTCTGTGTCTCGCGCTGGCTGTCGTAGGCCTTCTTGAACCACTCGTTGGTCGCCGCCTGCTTCTCCGCCCAGGCGAAGGACGCTTCCTTGGCCTTGGCGATGAAGGAGGGATCGAGTTCGACGAATTCGACGCCCTTGGTCTCGTGCAGCTTGCGCCAGGCGTCGAGGTCGTTGTCGCCGTAGGCCAGGAAGCTCTCGTAGGTGTTCAGCTTGCCGGCGAGCCTGATGGCTTCCTTGTCATGGTCCGACAGGGTCTCCCAGGCATCCTTGTTGAACATGCACTCGTTGAAGCTGGCGGGCTGATG
Source organism: Aquibium oceanicum (assembly GCF_001889605.1). Classification (NCBI taxonomy): domain Bacteria; kingdom Pseudomonadati; phylum Pseudomonadota; class Alphaproteobacteria; order Hyphomicrobiales; family Phyllobacteriaceae; genus Aquibium; species Aquibium oceanicum. Next base: position 5,044,744 of record NZ_CP018171.1, read on the forward strand.
GATGCCCGGCACGATGATGTAGGGCGCGATCGTCTGGAAGCCGGCGCTGAGGTTGATACCGGGGCCGCCCCACTCGACCGCGTCCACGACCCTGCGTTCCAGCGCGTCAAAGACTTCCGGTCCGGGCAGCACGACGGTCGTGGCACCCAGTTCTGTAGCAATCTCTGCCCAGGCTCCCGAGGTGCGCATGCGCAGTCCCTGGAAATCCTCGAGCGTGCGCACGGGCTTGTGCGAGTGCAGGAAGATCTCGGTCTCGACGATGTTGCAGGGGATCGAGACGACGCCGAACTTCTCCATGCGCCATTCGGCCAGCAGCTCCTCGCCGCCGCCCTTGTAGAGCCAGAACATGTATTCTTCCGGCGTCAGGCCACCCGACCAGCCGGCGAAGACGACGCCCGCCTTGTCGATGCCGATGTCGTAGGCCATCCAGTTGAGGCCGACTTCGGCGAGCCCGTTCTGCACCGTTTCGGTGACTTTCAGCGCCGGGCCGACCATCCCGGGTGCGGCGACGTCGATCTTGACGCGGCCCTCGGTCAGGAATTCGACGCGCTCAGCGAAATTCTTCGCGCCGACTTCCATCCAGATGCCGCCGGCATGCGCTGCCAAAGTCCACTGAACGTTCTCGGCCCGCGCCGCCGTCGCCCCCGCCGAGACCCCGAAACCGACGGCCGCGGCGGTCACAGCCGCGCGAACCAGTGACCCATGATTGAGATTGCCCATGATGCCAGTCCTCCCTTGAAAAGCGAACGCTAAGTTGGAAAGACAAGAGGGGCAAATACTGGAACTTCCTCCCAGAATGCCATTTCGGCATACTCAAGCCGTTCGCCCGAAACCAGGAATTGGCTCTGGGCGCCGGCGATCCACAGTCGTAAAAACGCGCCGCGGCGCTGCGTTTCAACGATGCTTTCGACTTCGAACTGCCCGGGTCGGCAGGCTGCCGGCCTGCTTCAGTCCTCAGTGACTGCCCTGAACAAGGCCCTGACCGGCGCGCCGTCGGATCCCTCAATGTTCAGCGCGTTGAACAGGAACTCCACGCGCCGTCCGGCCAGCGCGCCGTGGCCGCGCAGATGCTCGCAGATCAGGATGCCGCGGCTCAGCAGCGCCCGGTGGACAGGCCAGTCGAACCCTTCGGGACGCAGATCATAGACGAGGTCCGGCGTGGCGTAGTCGCAGGCGAAGAGCTTGATCTTCTGTTCCACCAGCCAGTGCGCCGCTTCGACCGACAGGCTCGGGTGGCGGTCGTAGGCCGGCGTGCCGAAGCGCCTGTCCCAACCGGTGTCGATCGCCAGGATGTCGCCCTCGCGCAGTTTCGGCGACATGGATGTCAGCCTCGCCAGCGCGATGACCTCCTCCGGCTCGCAGGAAACCGACCAGACGACGCCCGGCCCGTGCAGGCGGTCGAGCGGGATGTCCTCGAAGGCCGGACCGTCGAGATAGTAGTGCCGCGGGGAATCGATATGGGTGCCGGCATGCACCACCATCTTCAGTTCGGTCACGTTGAAGGGATGGTCCGGCATCTCGCGGACCCGCCGGAAGGAAGGCTTGTCGAAGATCGACGCACAGGGCATTCCCGGCTCGACACGGTAGGACAGGTCGATCCAGGGCCCCGCCGGCACCCCCGGCTCTTGCGCCGCGAACTCGTTCCAGCCGAGCCAACCGGTGCCCTGCTGCACCGCTTCACACATGATGGCCTCCCAGAGAGAAATCGGCGGACGGCGCGCCGCGAAAACCTGCCGTCAGTCGCGCGCGATCGCGCTCTTCAGCGCCGAGCGCACCGCCTTGAGGGTGAGCTTTTCGGAAAGCGAGGAGATGAATTCCAGCACGTAAGGCCGAATGTAGCTCGTCGGGCGCAGCGTGATGGTGGTCGTGCTCGGCGCGAAGAGGTGGCTGGCGTCGCGCGCTTCCAGACCGATGTCCTGTGCGGGATTGTAGGCAGCGTTGGTTAGGATCGCGAGGCCGAGATCGAGCAGCGCGTAGGTTTTCGAGACGTCGGCGTCGATCGCGCTCAGCGCGAACCTCGGCGTGCAGCCGGCGCGCTGGAATGCCTCCATCACCTTCCACCGGCCGCTGTAGCGGGCGTCGTAGGCGATGAGCGGATGGGCGGCGAGGTTCTCGTAGGTGAGCTCCGGCTCCGAGAAGATCGAGTGGCCTTTCGGGCCGACGACGATGCGGCTGATCTCGTTGCCCTGCAGGCGAAGCAGCTCGGGAAAGCTGCGCTGCGTCTCCGGCCCGACAGAAAAATCCGCCTCGCCGTCCTCGACCATGGCGCAGATGGTCTCCGGATCGCCCTGCTTGAGGATCAGCTCCACCTTCGGATAGCGCTTGATGAAGTTCACCACGATGTTGGGCAGCACGTAGCGCGCCTGCGTATGGGTGGTGGCGATCACCATCTGGCCCTGATCGAGCGCCTCCAGGTCCATCTTGAGTGAGCGCAGCGTGGCGACGTCCGCGGTCACCCGCTTGGCGATTGCCAGAACGTGCTCGCCCGGCTCGGTCAGCCCGATGATGCGGTTGCGCGTACGGCGGAAGATGTCGACGCCGAGCTCGCCCTCGAGCACCTGGATCTGGCGGCTGACGCCCGGCTGCGAGGTGTTCAGCGCCTCCGCCGCCGCGGACAGATGATTGCCCTGCTTGGCGATCTCGGCGACGTATCTCAGCTGCTGCAACTTCATCCGGGTATAACATCAGCAAATCCAAGAATGTCAACTCGTTCTTTGTATGCATACTCGGAGGCCCGTAACTGTCACGCTCGAAGAATGGTTCGAGACGGGGAAGAGCGCCTTTATGTCCGAGGACGCCAGGTACGACGTGATCGTGGTCGGTGGGGGAAACGCGGCGCTTTGCGCGGCCATTTCGGCCCGAAACGCGGGCGGCAGCGTCCTCCTTCTGGAGCGGGCGCCGGAGGAGGAACGCGGCGGCAACAGCACCTTCACCGACGGCAAGTTCCGAGCGGTCTACAACGGGCTGGAGGACGTCAAGGCACTGGTGCCGGACCTGACGCAGGCGGAGATCGACAGCACCGATTTCGGCGAATACACCGAGAACGACTTCTTCGACGACATGGCGCGCATCACCCAGATGCGGACCGACCCGGACCTGTGCGAAATCCTGGTGCGCAGCAGCCGTGACGCCCTGTTCTGGCTGAAGGATCAGGGCATCCGCTTCATGGCCAACTACGGCCGCCAGGCCTACAAGGTCGACGGCCGCTTCAAGTTCTGGGGCGGCACCACCCTGGTCGTCGCCGCCGGCGGACCGGGGCTGGTCGACGGCCTCTACAGGCGCGCCGAAAAGCTGGGCGTGGAGATCCGCTACGATGCGGCGGTGAAGAGCCTCCTGCATGCGGACGGGACCGGCGTGACGGGCGTGCGCGTCTTCATGGACGGCGAGATGAAGACGGTGCGCTCGAAGGCCGTCGTGCTCGCCTGCGGCGGCTTCGAGGCGAACGCCGAATGGCGCGCGAAATATCTCGGGCCGGGCTGGGACCTCGCCAAGGTGCGCGGCAGCCGCTTCAACACCGGCGACGGGCTGGCCATGGCGCTGCAGATCGGCGCGCAGCCGACGGGCCACTGGTCGGGCTGCCACGCCACGGCCTGGGAGCGCTACGCCGCCGACTTCGGCAACTCCTCCGACACCATTCAGTACCAGCGCCACAGCTATACGTTCGGCATCGTCGTGAACAAGAACGGCGAGCGCTTCATCGACGAGGGCGCCGACTTCCGCAACTACACCTACGCCAAATACGGCCAGGAAGTGCTGAGGCAGCCCGAGCAGGTCGCCTGGCAGATCTACGACGGCAAGGTGCTGCACCTCCTGACCGACGAGTACCGCTCGCGGCTGGTCACCAAGGTCAGCGCGGACACGATCGAGGGCCTGGTCGAACAACTCGACGAGGTGAACCAGGCGCGTCTGCTCAAGACGATCGAGACCTACAACGCCGCGGTGGATACCAGCGTGCCCTTCGACGCCAACAGCCTCGACGGCCGCGCCGCGAAGGGGCTGGCCGTGCCGCGTTCCAACTGGGCGAACCCCTTGGATACGGCGCCCTTCGAAGCCTACGCCGTCACCTGTGGCATCACCTTCACCTTCGGCGGCCTGAAGATCAATCTGGAGGGCCAGGTGCTGGACACGGACGGTAGGCCGATCCCCGGCCTGTTCGCGGCCGGCGAAATGGTGGGCGGCATATTCTATCACAACTATCCGGGCGCCAGCGGCCTGACCAGCGGCACCGTTTTCGGTCGCCTGGCCGGCGCAAGTGCGGCCGCGGCAGCATTGGCGGGGTAAGGAGGCGGCTCCGCCACCACGGCGGGGCGCACGGCGTGCCATAGCCGCTTCCGATATCAGTTGGCGAAGGGATCTTCGGGCACGCCGGTCGACAGGTCGACGACGATGGTCTTGGTCTCGGTGAATTGGTCCATGACCTGCATGGAGTTCTCCCGGCCGATGCCGCTCAGCTTATAGCCGCCATAGGGCAGCATCCAGTGCACGGGGCGGAAGGTGTTGACCGACACCAGCCCGCACTCGATCCGCGCGGCCACGCGGTGGGCGCGGGAAAGGTCCGACGTGAACAGGCCGCCGACCAGGCCGTAGTCGGTGGAGTTGGCAAGCCCGACCACTTCCTCCTCGGAATCGAACGGCATGACCGCCAGCACGGGACCGAACACTTCCTCACGCGCGAGCCGCGTCGAGGGATCGACATCGGAGAAGACGGTCGGCTGGACGTAGTAGCCGACATCCAGTCCCTCCGGCCTGCCGCCGCCGGTCATAAGGCGGGCGCCGCTCTCGATCCCCAGCTGGATGTAGCTCTGCGTCTTCGCCAGCTGCTCGGCCGAGGTGTGCGGCCCGATATGGGTCCTTCGATCGCTCGGCGCGCCGACGCGGATGCGCGCCGCCCGTTCGGCGATCGCCGCCGCGAACTTCTCGTAGACCGGGCGCTCGACGAAGACGCGCGAGGCGAGCGAACAGGACTGGCCGGTCGAGCGGAAGGCGCTGTGGACAGCGACCGAAAGCGCGCGGTCGATATCGGCGTCGGCAAAGACGATGTAGGGGGATTTGCCGCCGCATTCGAACGTGCAGCGCTTCAGGTTGTCCGCGGCCGACTTCATGATGCGGATCGCCGTGCCGTGGTGGCCGGTGAAGGAAATCTTGTTCACGCCGGGATGCGAGGCCAGCGCCTGGCCGGCGATCTTGCCGTAGCCCGGACAGACGTTGACCACGCCCGGCGGCACGCCTGCCTCCTCGGCCAGCCGCGCGATTTCCAGGATGCTCGCGGGCGTCTGTTCCGCCGGCTTGATCACCATGGTGTTGCCGGCGGCGAGCGCCGGGCCGAGCTTCCAGCAGCACAGGAGGATCGGCGAGTTCCACGGCAGGATGGCCCCGACGACGCCGACCGGCTCGCGCCGGGTGTAGGCCAGCATGTCGGTCTTGAACGGGATCTGGGCGCCGTTCACCTTGTCGGCGGCGCCGGCGAAGAAGGTCAGCCAGTCAGCCGCGCGCTGCATCTCGCCGAGCGTGTCCCTCACCGGCTTGCCGTTGTCGCGGCTTTCGATCTCGGCCAGCTGCCGCGCGTTCGCGGTGATGAGCTGCGCGAGCTTGTAGAGGATCGCCCCGCGCTTCGTCGGATCCATGCGCGACCATGGGCCAGAGAGCGCGTCGCGCGCCGCCTTGACCGCCGCGTCGATGTCGGCCTCGTCTGCCTCCGCGACATGGGCCCAAACCGTCTCGGTCGCGGGATCGATCGACTGGATGACCCTGCCGGAATGCGGAAGGACCCATTCGCCGCCGATATAGAGGCGGTCGCGGACGAAGAGGCCGTCGTCGCTCATTCGGCCGCCCTTGCCGTCCCTCCGGCAGCGGATTCGATCGCCGAAACTACCGCGGCGAACGTCGCGTCGTGCGGCGTTTTGGCGAGCTTCTGGCCGACCGCGCGGGCCGCGTCGCCGAAGTACCAGGACGTGTTGCGCTCGAACTTGTCGAGGACGTCATCCTCGAGCAGCGGCGCTTCCGGGCATCCGGGATGGTAGGGCACGTGGCAGTGATAGGTCTTGCCCTTGGCGGTCACGTCCAGGATCGCCGGGCAATGCGCGGGATAGTCGGAATCCGGGTCTTCCTCGGCCTCGATCTTGGCCGCCAGCTTCAGGATGCGCTCGTCGCGCAGCCGCTCTTCGGCAAAGGATTCCAGCCCGACAGTACCGAAGATCAGCGCGGACGCGACGCCGAAGAACAGGCTGAAGCGTCCCTCGTGCGGCGTCTGGGGGCGCTTCTTGCGGTCGCGCGGCTCGGTGACGAGCGTCAGGCCCGGCTCGGCCAGCTTGCAGTTGACGGCGGTTATGTCGTCGACCGTCACGCCGTCGGCCTCGAACTCCTTCAGGATCTGCTTGGCCGCCTCGATGAAAGCGTGGAGGAGCTGGCAGCAGGGATAGGGCTTGTAGGCCGTGTCCGGCAGGTACCATTTCGACCCGAAGCCGCTGCCGCCCGTGACGAAATCGAGTTTTCCGGTGATCGGCGTCAGATGGGTCTCGAAGAAGCCGAACTTGCCCTCGAAGACGCTCTCCGGACCGGTGATGCCGGCCTGCGCGAGGTCGATCGCGAGGATGCCGGCATGGGCGCCCCAGCCGCCGTGCAGGATCTTGGAGGTCGAGCCGGTGCGGGTCGATTCCTGTATGCCGGAGGCAAACGTCCCGGAGATGCCGAGCGCGTCGACGATCTTCTCCGCCGGCGCGCCGACCAGATTGCCGATGGAGACGGCCGCGCCAAAGGGGCCGAGCAGCGAACTCGTATGATAGCCGCGCGCCAGGAAGCGGTCCCCGCCCACGAAGCCCAGGCGGATCATCACCTCGTAGCCGGCGGTCACCGCAGCGATCATCTCCTTCAGCGAGGCGCCGCGCGCTTCGCCCGCCGCGAGCACGGCCGGCGTGACGGTCGAGCCGGGACGCGCCAGCGAGGAGCCGTGCTTGTCGTCCATCTCCAGCGCCTGCGCCAGCGAGCCGTTGAGAAGGGCGGCGAGCTCCGGCCGCGCCTGTCCGCCGACGCCGAACAGCGTGGCTCCGGACGATCCGCCCCAGCCGCGGGCAAGCGCCTGGGCCGCCCGCCCGCTTTCCTCCAACGGGCCGGCGCCGGCGATGCACACGCCGATGGTGTCCACCATATGCAGCAGGGCCGCATCCCGCACTGCTTGCGGGATATCGTCGTAGCTCAGATCGGCCGAGAACTCGGCGATGGTCCGTGCGAGCATCTTGCTCATTGTCTTCCTCGCTCTTTTTGACCGCGTCTGGCGGCAGCGGGTCCGCATCGCCGGGCGATCGAAAGATCGCGGCGGGACGGCCCCGAGCTAACCTTATGATCGGCCAGGCTAGGCCTTGACGTCCTGCAGCATGTGGCCGAGTTCCGGCGCCGGCTCGGCAGCCGTCTCCAGCCCTTGCACCATGGCGTTGATGCTCTCGACGGCGTCTTCCTTCAGGACTCTGCCCGCGAGGTTCTTGAACTTCGCCGACAGGTCCGCGTCGCTGATCGGGTTGCGCCAGTGGCCGCTGCGATAGGTCTGTTCCTGGTGATATTCCTGGCCCGACTTCATCGTCACCGTCACCCGCACGGCACGCATCTCGTGCGGCCCGCCGGCATCGAGTTCGGGATCGACGACGACCTTGAAGCGATTGGCGAGGTCGATGATCTTCGGATCGCGCAGCTTGTCGTCGGTGTACTGGTCGATGAAGGCGGTGCCTTCGAGCAGGGTGACCGCGCCCGTGTAGGGCAGGTTCATCTGCGCGGTGATCGTCTCCTTCGGCTCGTAGGGCCAGCCGCAATGGACGTAGACCATGTTGGTCGTCCGCACGAGAACGCTTTCCACGTCCTCGCCCCTGATCCCGTGATCGGCGCGGATGGCGCGCAGCGCATCGACGGTCGTCTGGCTGCTCGCCAGCGACGAGTACTGCTTGAACCCGTTCTTGCGGATCTCGAACTCCTCGCCGAGCTTGTTGGTGGCCCAGCTCAGATCGTACTTGTCGGCATAGGTGGAGCAGAACCCGCCATAAGGCGCTTCCAGCACGTCGCGGACGCCGGTCAGTCCCTCGCGGGCGCAGAGCGCGGCGATGATGCCGTTCTGCGAGGCCTTGCCCGAATGGAAGCGCTTGGCCATGGCGCCGAATTGCGAGGCCATGAGGCCCGCAGCCTGGGAGCCAGCGAGCCCCAGCGCGCTGACGAACTGCTCGACGTCGAGATTCAGCATCTTGCCGACGGTGGCGGCCGACGCGAAGGTGCTGGTCAGGCCGCAAGGGTGGAACCCGCGGTGGAAGGCGTGCGGGCTCACCGTGTTGCCGATGCGCGTCCCGAGCTCGAAACCGACGACGGTCGCCAGGATGAGGTCCTTGCCAGAGAACGGGCCGAACGCCTCGGCGCAGGCGAGCAAAGCGGGAACCACGCCCGCGCCATAGTGCGACATCGACTGGTCGTGACAGTCGTCGAGCTCGAAGCCCTGCGCGGAGGTGCCGTTGATGAAGGCGATGCCGAGCGGATCGGCCTTGACCTTCTGGCCCCAGGCGCTCGACTTCTGCGACTGGCCGAGGCTTTCCACGACACGCCGTACCGACTGCGTCCAGGGCGTCTGCGCGCCGAAGACGCCACAGCCCAGGCTGTCGAGGATACAGCGCTTGGCGTCGGAGATGACCTCGGGCGGCAGGTCTTCGTAGGTGAGGTTCACAGCGAATTCGGCGACCGCGCGCGTGGCGCCCTGCCCCATTTCGCTCTGCTTCAGGCTCTGCGTGGACGCGACGTCGATGTTCATGGCTTCATTCCCGTAATGATTGCGCGCGACCGGACGGCGCCATGGAAGCGCGCGCGGTCACCCGCCTTGCTGGCGCCAACTTCGCCAAATCCGGCCATACGGTCCAATTATTGTTTGACCGACTGGTATTACCCGATCGTATCCTGATCAGGTCCGAATCTCGAAGGTCTGCAGCGTCATGCGCTCGAGCGCGGCGAGATCGAGCGTCAGGCCGAGGCCGGGGCCCATCGGCACATCCACCGCGCCGTCCCTGATCGACATCGCGCCTTCGGCGACAAGCGGATCGGGTCCCTTGGGGCCGACGCCGAAGGCGAATTCGGCCGCGCCGAAGGTGCGGCGCGCGGGGATCGTCGCGCAGAAATGGCAGGACGCGGCGGCCTCGAACTGAGATGCCACGGCCAGCCCGCCGCTGTTGATCAGGATGCCATGCGCCTCCCCGAGCGCCGCGATCTTGCGGGCCGGCGTCAGGCCGCCAACCTTGTAGAGCTTGATGCAATAGACATCGACCGCGCGGGCGAGCGCCAGGTCCGCCGCGTCGGACAGGGTGAACAGACCCTCGTCGGCCATCACGGGAACGCCCTTCGCCTGCGCCCTGATCTCGGCCATGCCGCGAATGTCGCGCCTCAGCACCGGCTGCTCGACATAGCCGAGGTCGTGCGCGCCGACGGCGTGCATGAAGGCGATGGTCTCGGCGACCGTCCAGCCGGTGTTGGGATCGACGCCGATCACCACGTCGTCTCCGAGTGCTGCCCGCACCTTGCCGAAGTTTTCGACGTCGCGCCTCCAGCCGCCCTTGCCGGCCGCCTTCAGACAAAGCACCTTGATGCCATAGTCGTCGACGGCGGTCCGCGCCTCCTCGATCATCACGCCGACGTCGTCGGCCAGGCTCACCGACCATTCCAGTTCGATCCGGCTCTGCGAGCAGCCGCCGAGCAGCCGGTGCACCGGTACGTCCAGCGCCTTGCCCATCGCGTCATGCAGCGCGATGTCGATCAGCGCCCGCGCCGCCGGGTTTCCGGCAAGCCGCGACGTCAGTATTTCGTCGATGGCCTCGATGTCGAAGACGCTTTTGCCGATCAGCAGCGGCCCGTAGACCTCGCGAATGGCCGTGGCGACGCTCTCGGAGGTGTCGGCGACGAAATGGCCAGGACTGATAGGACGGATCTGCGCGTGGCCCTCGATCCCCTCGCCGATCAGCCGCAGGAAGACCGGCTTCCCCAGAAGCTGTCCCGCCGGACCGGAATCGTAGGAGCCGCTGGAGAAGATGCGCTTGATGCGGATCGGCATCTCGGTGATGCGGACCTCGATGCGCTCGATCTTCATGATGCGATCCTCATCGTTTCGCCCGGTCCAACCGGGCGCCGCCCGGTCGTATCCCCTCGCCGGGACGTGCCGGCCTTGCGCTCGGCAAGGATCATGTCCGAGGCCTTTTCGGCAAGCGCGATGGTCGGCGCATTGGTGTTCGAGGAAGGAATGGTCGGAAAGACCGAGGAATCGACGACGCGCAGGTTCTGCACGCCGTGGACCCTGAGGTCGGGCGCCACCACCGCGTCGTCGTCCGTGCCCATCCGACAGCTTCCCACGATGTGCCAGGTCGTCTGCGTTGTCTCGCGGATATAGGCCATGATTTCCTCGTCGGTGACCGTGGCATCGCTCGGCCGCGTCTCCTTGACGATCAGTGGCCGCATCGAGGGCTGCGCGGCCACCGCGCGGACCGCCTTGATGCCCTGAAGCAGGACCTGGGCATCGTCCGGGTGCTCCAGGTAGGCGGGGTCGATCTTCGGATACGCATAAGGATCGGGCGAACTGATGTGCACCGAGCCCCGCGACTTGGGCTTGAGGCCCATGACGCCGACGGTGAAGCCCGAATGCGGGTCGAGCCCGTCCTGCGGGCGACGCGCATAGCGGTCGCGCCCGGAAAACGGCTGCAGCTGGATCTTCAGGTCCGGAGAAGTCTCGTCCGGCCGGCTGTACATCACCGTGTGCGCGGTGGCCGAGCAGATCGACAGAAGCCCCTTGCCGAACATCATGAACTTCAGCCCCTGCTTCACCCGCACGACCGGGTTCTGGAGCACGTCGTTGATGGTGATCGGCTTGGCGCATTCGAAGGTCAGGCGCGTGTTCGGATGATCCTGAAGATTCTCGCCGACCCCCGGCATGTTGCGCTGAACCTCGACGCCTTGCGCGGAAAGAATGTCGGGATTGCCGAAGCCCGAAAGCTCCAGCAGCTTCGGCGACATGACCGGCCCGGCCGACAGGATGATCTCGCCCGACACGCCGGCGCGGGTCGCGACGCCGTTCCGCCGACATTCAATTCCGACGGCGACGCCGTTTTCCACGATAACGCGCGCCACCTCGGTGTCCGTCCAGACCTCGAGGTTGCCGCGGTTGCGGACGGGTCGAAGGTAGGACCAGGACGTGCTGGAGCGGAAACCCCGCTTCGTCGAATATTGCAGATAGGCGGTGCCCTCGTAGGAGCCATCATTGTAGTCGTCGACGATCCTGTGCCCGGCCTCCCCGCTGGCCGCGACGAAACCGTCGGCCAGTTCATCGAACCGGTCCAGCTTTACGGCGCCGATGGGTCCCTTACGCCCGCGATAGGCATCGTCGCCGCCGCTGACATAGGTCTCCATTTTCTTGAAGTAGGGCATCATGTCGTCCCAGCCCCAGCCCGGCGCGCCCATGCCGGCCCAGGAATCGAAGACCCATGGGTCGCCCCGGACATAGACGTTGCCGTTGATCGAGCTCGATCCGCCCAGCACGCGGCCCCGGGTCCACAATTGCGTGCGGTCGTTCAGCGCCTTCTGCGGCTCCGTCACCAGCGGCCAGGTGATGTCGGGGTTCTTGAGAAGGTTCACCACCAGCAGCGGAACGCGGAAATTGATGCTGCGGTCCTTGGGGCCTGCCTCGACGAGCAACACCCTGGTGCGGCCATCCTCAGACAGCCGGTTGGCCAGCACGCAGCCGGCCGAGCCCGCTCCGACCACGATGTAGTCGAAGGTCGGCGACGGGCGCCCTTCGCGCAACGATACGGTCCCGGACACGCATTCCCTCCCAGGCGATCGGCCCCGCCCCTTCCGGGCGAGCCGCAGACAGGCTCTGCCTAGCCGACCACGCTCGTCCGGTGAAAGACTTTGGCGGCGTGGCAGCATAACGTCCGGGCATACCGAACGTGCTTTGCCTCCCGCATGAAGCGGGTGAAAAATGACATCCGGGGCGACGTTCCGGGAATGATCGCTGGTTATGCTGGCCATCCCAAAAGTTATTTTCTTGTTCTTCTCGGCCTCCCCTATACAGTCCGCACTGGTCGCATGGCGTGCTTGCTCCGCATAGCCCGCGAAGCAAGAGGAGGACCGTCGGATGGCACATGCCGGGCAAAGCTACGATCTCTACATCGGCGGCCAGTGGGTGCCCCCGGCAGCCGGCGAGCGCTTCCCGACCTACAATCCCTTCACGCAGGAACCCTGGGCGACGGTCTCGCAGGCCGATGCCGACGACGTCGCTCAGGCCATCGCCACGGCGCGCAAGACCTTCAACGAGGTGTGGTCCCGCAAGACCGGGCTCGAACGCGCGACCCTGCTGTTCAAGCTCGCCGACCTCACCGAACAGTCGGCTGAACGCATCGGTACCTTGGAGACCACCGACAACGGCAAGGTCATCCGCGAGACGACGAACCAGGTCCGCTTCCTCGCCAGGACGCTGCGCTTCTATGCCGGCTATGCCGACAAGATCTGGGGCAAGGTCATCCCGCTCGACCGCAACGACGTGTTCGACTACGCCTCGCTGCGCCCGCTCGGCGTGATCGGCATCATCACCGCGTGGAACTCGCCGATGGCGCTGCTCGGCAACAAGCTCGCGGCATCGCTGGCGGCCGGGAACTGCGTCGTCGTCAAGCCGTCCGAGCATGCCTCCGTCACCACGCTCGAGTTCAGCAGGCTGGTCGAGCAGGCCGGTTTCCCGACCGGCGTCTTCAACGTCGTCACGGGAGACGCAAGGACCGGAGCGTCGCTCGCAAGCGCCGAGGGCCTCGACAAGATCAGCTTCACCGGCAGCGGGGCGGCGGGCCGCGCGATCGCGGCGGCGGCCGGGCGCACGCTCACCCCGGTGATCCTCGAACTCGGCGGCAAGTCGCCCAACATCATCTTCGCCGACGCCGACCTGGACAAGGCGAGCGTCGGCGCCTTCGCCGGCATCTTCGCGGCGACGGGACAGACTTGCGTGGCCGGCTCGCGCCTCTTGGTGCAGCGGCCGGTCTACGACCAGATCGTCTCGCGGCTGGCCGAGCGCGCACCGGCGATCCGCCTCGGAAATCCGCTCGACATGAAGACCGAGATGGGGACGGCGGCCAACGAGCCGCAGTTCGACCGGGTGATGAGCTTCATCACCTCCGCCAAATCGGAAGGTGCAAGGTTGGTCACCGGAGGCGAACGCGCCACCGGCGCAGACCTCGGCAAGGGTCTCTTCATCCAGCCGACGATCTTCGCGGACGTGCGCAACGACATGAAGCTCGCGCAGGAGGAAATCTTCGGGCCGGTGCTGGCGGTCATCCCCTTCGACACGGAGGAAGAGGCGATCGCGATCGGAAACGATACCCGCTACGGCCTGGCATCGGGCATCTGGACGCAGAACATCAACCGCGCTCACCGTGTCACGCGTGCCCTCAACACCGGCATGGTGTGGGTCAACACCTATCGCGCGGTCGCTGCCCAGATCCCCTTCGGCGGCGTCAAGGAAAGCGGCTTCGGGCGCGAACGCGGCGAGGAGGGCCTGATGGAGTTCCTGGCGCCGCAGAACGTCATGATCAATTTCTCCGAAGAGGAACGCGATCCCTTCGCCATCCAGACCTGACGCTCGCTCGACGATACGGCGGTCCGCGCCGCGGACCGGTTCGAAAGCGTCCGGAACCCGCACCATCCGATCCCGAGATCCGCGGCGCTCGTCCGCGCGATGGGCAATAAGGGAAGAAGCAAGAGATGACCGACAGCCGGAGCGACCAGACAAGCTTCGACGCCATCGTCGTCGGGGCGGGCTTCGCCGGCCTCTACACGCTCTACCGGCTGCGCGAACTGGGCTTTTCCGCGCGGGTGCTGGAGCGCGGAGCCCAGATCGGCGGCACGTGGTATTGGAACCGTTATCCCGGCGCGCGCTGCGACGTCGAGAGCCTGCAATACTCCTACTCGTTCTCCGACGAGGTGCAGCAGGAATGGCACTGGACCGAGCGGTTCGCCAGCCAGCCGGAGATCCTGCGCTACATCGAATTCGTCGCCGACAAGTTCGACCTGAAGCGCGACATCGAGCTGAACGCGGGCGTGAAATCGGCGGTCTTCGACGAAACCCTCGAGCGCTGGACCGTGGCGACCGAGGGCGGGCGGCAGATGGACTGCCGGTACGTGATCTTCGCCACGGGCGTCCTGTCGGTGCCGATCGAGCCGTCGATCCCCGGCCTCGATGCCTTCCATGGCAACGTCTACCGCACGTCGCAATGGCCGGAGCAGGCCGTCGACTTTACCGGACGGCGCGTGGCGGTGGTGGGCACCGGGTCCTCCGGCATCCAGGCCGTGCCCGCCATCGCGCCACAGGCGGAGCGGCTCTATGTCCTGCAGCGCACACCGAACTACTCCGTGCCCGGCTACAATGCCCCCATGGACCCCGACTTCGAGCGGGAGTGGAAGGCGAACTACCGCGAGCGCCGGCAGCAGGCCGCCGCGACGCGCAACAACAATCTGTTCCGGCCCGGCACCGTGGCCGGACGCGACACGCCGCCCGAGGAGCGCGAGCGCGAATTCGAGGAGCGTTGGAAGACCGGCGGGCTCGGCTTCACCTATGCCTATCCCGATCTCACGCTCGACGAGGAGGTCAATCGCCACGCCTCCGACTTCGTCCGGCGCAAGATCGCCGGCAAGATAGACGATCCGGAAGTGGCCGCCCGGCTGGTACCGACCGAATACGGCATCGGCGGCCGCCGCCTCTGCGTCGACAATGGCTACTACGAGACCTTCAACCGCAAGAACGTGACGCTCGTCGACCTTCGCGAGCAGCCGCTGGTCACGATGACCGAGCACGGGTTCATGACGCAGGGCGCCTACTACGCGATCGACGATCTCGTGCTCGCCACCGGGTTCGACGCCTTCACCGGCGCGCTGGCGCGCATCGACATCCGGGGCCGCGACGGCCTGCCGCTGAAGGAGAAGTGGTCGGACGGTCCCGCCAACTACCTCGGCCTGACGGTCGCAGGCTTCCCCAACATGTTCATGCTCGCCGGTCCAGGCAGCCCCTCGGTGCTGTCGAACATGGTGATCTCGATCGAGCAGCACGTCGACTGGCTGTCAGCCTGCCTCGGGTACCTGAAGAGCCGCGGTAACGCGTCGATCGAGGCGCGGGAGGACGCCGAGGCCAAATGGGTCGAACACCTCGTCTCGCTGGCCCAGAAGACGCTGATCTTCCGGACCAAGTCCTGGTACACGGGCGCCAACGTGTCCGGGAAGGACAACTCGTACTTCATGTACATGGGCGGCACGAACAACTACGTGCGCGAAATCACGGCCGCAGCCGATGCGTCGGACTACGGCGGCTTCATCATCAAATGACATTCGTCAGCGTTGCGGGAGGAAGACATGGCTTCTGAGCAGAAGGTCGCGGCGATCACCGGAGCGGCGAACGGCATCGGCTGGGCGCTGGCGCAGCAGTTCGCGGCAGCAGGCTATGCCGTATGCGCCATCGATCTCGATCTGGACGCGGCCCGCGCGCGGGCGAAGGAACTCTCCGGCGACCACGAGGGCTTCGCCTGCGACGTCTCGGACGCCGACGAGGTGGAAAAGGCCTTCGCGGCGATCGACAAGCGGTTCGGAAGACTGGACGTGCTGGTCAACAATGCCGGCATCGTCGGCTCCCAGGAAGCCTCCATCCATCAGGATATGGAGTATTTCGACCGCATCACCAAGGTGATCGTCAACGGCACCTTCCTGTGCTCCCGCGCCGCCTATCACCCGATGGCTGCCCGGCGCAACGGCGCGATCGTCAACGTCGGATCGATCGCCGGCCTGGTCGGCCTGCCGCGGCGAAACGCCTACGGCGCGGCGAAGGCCGGCGTGCATTCCCTGACGCGCGCGCTGGCTAGCGAATGGGCAGCGCAAGGCATCCGCGTCAACGCGGTCGCGCCCGGCTTCATCGCCACTTCGATGGTGCAGGGCCTCGTCGAACGTGGAATTGTCGACGAGGCGCGCCTGTCGCGGCGCATCCCGATGGGCCGGCTCGGCACGCCCGACGAGGTCGCCGAAGCCATCCTGTTCCTCGCCTCCGACAGTGCCCGCTACATCACCGGCTCGGTGCTTTCCGTCGACGGCGGCTGGGCGGCGTTCGGTGACGCCGGAAACGCCTCCGAGGCATAGCTCGCGGCGTCCCCGCGCGCGGACCGAGCCGCGCCGGTTCATGGAAACGGGAGGAGCTGAAATGCCGAGGCTGAAGGACAAGGTCGCGATCATCACGGGTGCTGCCGGCGGCATGGGATCGGCCGCCGCGCGGCTCTTCACCCGGGAGGGCGCAAAGGTTCTGCTGGTGGATCGCGAGGAAGAGGGGCTGGTGAAGCTCGCGAACCTCCTGCCACCCGAGCAGGCGTCCTATTTCGTCGCCGACGTTACCGACGAGGCGGCGACGAAGGCCTTCGTCGCAGCCGCCCTGAAGCGTCTCGGCGGGCTCGACATCGCTCTCCTCAACGCTGGCATCGAGGGAGAGATCGGCAGGATCGACGAAGTGCCGGTCGCCGCCTTCGACCGCGTGATGGCGGTCAACGTGCGCAGCGTCTGGCTGGGGCTCGCCTCCCTGATGCCGGCCATGCGGCCAGCCGGCGGAAGCATCGTCATCACATCGTCGGGCGCCGGCCTGCGCGGCTCGGCGGGGCTGGCCGCCTACAGCGCCAGCAAGCATGCAGTGCTGGGACTGATGAAGTCCGCCGCGCTCGAAGGCGCCAAGGACAAGATCCGGGTCAACGCCATCAACCCCGCACAGACGCGCACGCGGATGATGGAGGCCATCGACGCCCACCTGAACGCCGCCGGCCGCACCGGCGATCCGGCCGCGCGGATTCCGCTCGGGCGCTATGCCGAACCGTCCGAGGTAGCGTCGATGATGCTCTTCCTCGCCAGCGACGAAAGCAACTACTGCACCGGCGCGGCCTATCAGGTAGACGGCGGCTCGATGAGCTGAGCCGCGTATTGCAGCAGCCCTAGAGGAGCCTCTCGCGCAGCCAGGCGCAGGCCGGATCGAGACCCGCCTTAGACGGCTCGTCGGCGCCAGCCCAGGACAGGAAGCCGTGGTTGGCATCCTCCTTGTGCGCGTGGACGACGTCGACGCCGGTGTCCGCAAGCTTTCCGGCGAACGCGATGCCTTCGTCACGCAAGGGATCGAACTCGGCCGTGATCACATAGGTCGGCGGCAAGCCCGAAAGCTCCGTCGACCGCAAAGGCGCGACGTCGGGATCCGTCGCCCGCTCCGCATCGCCGACATAGTGATCCATGAACCAGATCATGGCCTGCGCCGTCAGGCCGAAGCCAGTCCCTCTTTCGGCGTAGGAACCGCGCGCGCGGTCGGGCGCGTCGGTCACCGGATAGACCGCGAGGATCGCGCGGAAGCGGTGCCCTTCCGTGCGCTTGAGGCGGATGGCGCTGACGATGGCGAGGTTCGCACCGGCGCTGTCGCCCGAGAGCGCCACCCGGTCTGGATCGCCGCCGAATTCGCCCGCGTGCTCCCGCACCCACCGGATCGCGGCGATGCAGTCCTCGAGCCCCGTCGGAAACGGGTGCTCGGGTGCGAGCGCGTAATCTACGGAGACTACGATGGCTCCGGCACCGTTGCAGAGCGCCCGGCAAAGCGCGTCGTGTGTGTCGATGTCGCCGGCGACGAAGCCGCCGCCATGGAAGAAGACCAGGACCGGCGCGGAAGCCCGGCCGTGGGGCCGGTAGATCCTCAGCCGGGGGCAGCCGTCGCCGGCCGCGCGATCGGTAACCTGGAAGACCGGCGGCATCGGCACCAGGCCGAAGCGGGCCTGCAAGCCTTGCCGGACGGTCTCGACCGGAAGGGTCTCGACGGGCGGCGCCCCTTGCGCTTCGGCCAGGCGCGCCCGAAGCGTCGGGTGAAGTGCGGTCGCGTTCAGCCGAGTGTCTCCTTCATGCGTGCGGCGGGCCGGTGCGCTCAGTCGACGTTGCAGACCGACGGATCGAAGCTGCGCGTCTTCTGCCAGTAGTCGACGAGCCGCCACGGGGAGTTGGTAGCGATGCGGCCGCGGCTGTTCTTGAACCAGTTGCTGACGCCGGGCGCGTTCCACACGGTGCGGTCCAGCAATTGGTCGAGTTCGCGGTTGTAGGCGTCGCAGGCTTCCTTGCTCACCTCGATCTCGTCGGCCCCGGTCGATGCCAGATGGCTGATCGCCGAGGCGACGTAGCGCGCCTGGCACTCGATCTGGAAGATCAGGCTGCCGCCGTGGCCCAGATTGGTGTTGGGGCCGTACATGATGAAGAAGTTCGGGAAGCCCGGCACCATGATGCCGAGATAGGCGCGCGGATCGTCACCCGACCAGACCTTTTGCAGTTCCATGCCGTCGCGCCCCTTGACCGGAACGGTCTGCAGCATGCGCGTCGCCTCGAAGCCCGTCGCCAGCACGATGAGGTCCACCTCGTGGCGGCGGCCGTCGGCGGTGACGACAGCATCGGACTCGATCCGGTCGATCCCATCGCTGACCAGCTCGACATTGTCGCGCTTGAGCATGTCGAACCAGCCGAAGTCGATCGGGATGCGCTTGGCCATCGGCGGATAGTCGGGCACGACCTTCTCCATGAGGTCGGGGCGGTCGGCCAGCTTGTCGCGGATGTAGTTGGTGAACAGTTCGCGCACGCCGTCGCTCTGCGCCGAGGCCCGCAGCCCGTCCGGTCCCTCTTCCATCATCAGCGTCGGGTAGAGCCGGTCGCCGAACTGCCAGAACAGCGTCATCCTGTACCAGTTCATGTAGGATTTGACGTTCTCGAAGAGCCAGAGATCCTCCTCGCGCACCGGCTGGTGGTAGAGCGGACGCGATGAGAGCCACTGCGGGGAACGCTGGAAGGCGGTGAGCTTCGCCACCGACGGGGCGATGCTGGGGCCGAGCTGCACCGCGCTCGCGCCCGACCCGATCAGGGCAACCCGCTTGCCGGCATAGTCTATCTCCGGGCGCCATTCCGCCGTGTGCACCACCTCGCCCTTGAACGTATCCAGCCCCTTCAGGCGCGGCACAGACGGCACGTTCAACTGCCCGACGGCGCTGACCAGGACGTCCGCGTCATGCTGCGTGGTCGCGCCATCGGCATCGATGGCAAAGCGCCAGCGGCGATCCTTCTCGTCGTACCGGGTGTCGCTCACCGTCGCGCCGAAGCGGATGTGCGGACGAAGGTCGAAGCGGTCGATGCACGTTTCGATGTAGTCGAGCAGATCGCCCTGCTTGCTGAAGTAGCGCTTCCAGGAGGGGTTGAGCGCGAAGGAGAAGGAATAGATGTGGCTCGCCGTATCGACACCGCACCCCGGGTAACGGTTGTCGTACCAGGTGCCGCCCGGCCTCGGGTTCTTCTCGTAGATGGTGAAGGGAATGCCGGCCTTCTTGAGGTAGACGCCGAGACCGATGCCCGAAAGCCCGGCTCCGACGATTGCCACTTCCGGCGTCCGCTTGACCGCGGCCGTCGGTATCTTCGACTGATAGAGGCGGCGCGGCCACAGGCTTGCCTCCTCCATCAGCATGTCGACGTATTCTTCCGGCACCGGCGCCCCGGCGGCGAAATCGACGATGCGACGCCATCCCGGGTCCGAAGGGTGAAGGGGCTGTGCGTTGCCGCGCGCGACGTGAGCCAGCGCGCGTTCGGTCAGCCGGGCGCGCAGGTCGGCCGGCAGGTCGGCGGCGGTCCGGTCGGCGATGCCGCGCATGGCATGGGGCATCGCCTCGTCCAGCAGCGTCCCCTCCGCGCCGTACGACGCGAGGGTGGCTATCAGCAGATAGGGATCGGCACCCTCGATCATTCGGCGCGCCGACTCGTCGGTCTTCGATGTCATCAGATCTTGCACGTCAGTTTCCGTAAAACATCCGGGGCAGCCACAACGCGACTTCCGGGAAGATGAAGACGATGAGGAAGGTCACGACCTGCAGGACGATGAAGGGAACGACGCCCCGGTACATGTCCGCCAGGCGCAGGTCGGTCGGGGCGATTGCCCGCAGGTAGAAGATGGAAGGGGCCATCGGCGGGCTGAGATAGCTCGTCTGCAGGACGATCAGGAAGAGCACGCAGAACCACACCTCGTTGACCCCGTAGCTGACCACCAGCGGCATCGCGATCGGGATCAGGATCAGCACGATCGAGATCAGGTCGAGCATGAAGCCGCCGAGGAAAGCGAGCACCATGACAAAGGCGATGGCCTGCCAGCCGGCGATGTCGTAGTCGGTGAGGATGGTCTTCACCTCGGTCATGCCGCCCGATGCGTAGAACACGGCGGCGAAGATGTTTCCGGCCAGGACGATCAGCATGATCATCGCCGTGATGGAGAGGGTCTGGTAAAGCGCGCCGACGACCATCCCGAAGCTGAGCTTGCGGTTGAGGGCCGAGAGCACCAGCGCTCCGAAAGCGCCGCAGGCCGCGGCCTCGGTGGGTGTCGCCACACCGGCGAGAATCGTCCCGAGAACGGTGACGATCAAGGCGACCGTCGGCACCAGGGCAACGAACGTCACCTTGATCTTCTCGAGGAAAGACGGCTGTTCCCCCTCGAGCGGGGTCGCAGGAGCAAAATCCGGACGCAGCCAGGATACGATCAGGATGTATGCCGTGAACAGGCCAGCCATCAGGAGCCCGGGCAACATGATGCCCGCGAACAGGTCGCCGACCGAGACGTTGGCGATCGGGGCGAGAACGATCACGGTGATGGAAGGCGGTATCGCCGTCCCGAGCGAGCCGCCGGCGCAGATCGTCCCGGAGATCAGCGACTTGTCGTAGCCGTGCTTCAGCATGGGCGGCAATGCGAGAAGCCCCACGAGCGTCTCCACAGCACCCGCTATGCCCGTCACCGCCCCGAAGACCGTGCACATCAGCATCGCGGCGAGTGCGAGCGAACCCGGCAATCGCCGCGTCCACATGTAGATTGCCTGGAACAGGCGATCCGCGACGCCAGACCCCTGCAGGATCGCTCCCATGAAGATGAAGAGCGGAATGGCACCCAGCACGTAGTTCGAGGACACGTCTATCGTCTTCGTCACGAAGAGCGACATTGCCGCATCGCCAAAGCGCATCAGGCCGAAGAGGAGTGCGACGATGAACATCGAGAAGGCGATCGGAATCCCGATCGCGATCAGCACGAGCAGCGCCGGAAACATGAAAAGTCCGATGAACTCGCTCATTTGGACGACACCGGACCCGCTCCGACGAGCGCCGTTCTGAGCGAGCGGATCAGCTCCGCGAGGAGTTGCAGCGCAAAGACCGTCAGGCCGACCGCAAGAGCGGTGCGAAAGGGCCACAGCACGGGGTTCCACGCGCTGACGCCGGAGACCTCGCCGCTGACGAATCCCGATAGGGCGAACAGTGCCATCTTGTAAGCGAGCCAGGCGATGCAGGGAAGCAGCAGAGCGAAGCCGATCGCGTCGACAAGTGCACGTTTGCGCAGTGACAATGCCCCGTAGATCAGGTCGACGGAAACGTGTTCGCGGCGCTTCATGGCGTAGGGCACGCCCATGATGAAGATGAACCCCATGAGCATCCAGCTCATTTCGAAGACCCAGATCGTGGGAGAGTTGAGGACGTAGCGGCTGAACACCTCGAACACCATGATGGCGATCAACGGCGGCACGCCGCAGATGCCGAGCAACGCCGCACCGCCTGTAATCCGGTCGACAATGTCAAGCACGCGCATTTCCGGTCTTCCGATAGAACTGCCCTGACCGCGAACGGCATCGCGGCAGTCGGTGATGGACGGTCGCCGGCGAGACTTCCGGCATCGGGAAGAAGGTGCGGCCAGTCAGGCCGCACCTGTAAGGTCCAAGGACTACTCGCGGACACCGCCGATGGGGAGGCGGAACTCGCCCCAGGTGTCGAGTTTCTTCAATGTGGCCCGCTGTGATTCCAGCATCTTCTTGAACCACTCGTTGTTGCCGGCCTGCTCGTCCGCCCAATCGTTGGAAGCCTTCTGGGCGGCGTCGATGAAAGACTGGTCGAGCTTGATGAACTCGTTCTTGCCGCCGGCGGCGGCTTCATGGAGCTTTGCCCAGCCGTCGATGTCGAGTTCGCCGTACCGCGCATAGGACTCGTACAGGTTCAGCCGGCCGGCGACTTCGACCATCACCTTGTCGTGCTCGGACAGCTTGTCCCAGGCGTCCTTGTTGATGATGCATTCGGTCAGGCCGGACGCATAGTGCACGCCTGGCGTGATGATGTATTTGGCGATCGTGTGAAAGCCGGACTTGAAGTTCTGTCCCGGCCCCGCCCACTCCAGAGCATCCACTACACCGCGCTCGAGGGCCGAGAAGGCCTCGTCGCCCGGTATGACCACCGTGCTGGCCCCAAGCTTGGCAGCGATCTCGGCCCAGGCGCCGGACGTGCGGACGCGCAGTCCCTTGAAGTCCTCGATCGTACGGACCGGCTTGTGGGAATGCAGGAAGATTTCGGTCTCGCCGGTGTCGCACGGGATGCTGACGACGCCGAACTTCTCCATCCGCCACTCTTTGATGAGGTCGAGGCCACCATCCTCGTAGACCCAGAAGAACCATTCCTCCGGCCGCAGGCCGCCCGGCCATCCGCCGACGATGGCGCCGGTCTTGTCGATGCCCTGGACATGGCCGCCCCAGGTGGTGGCTGCCTCGGCGATGCCGTCCTTCACCGTCTGCGTCGTGGTCAGCGGGCTTCCGAGCGTGCTCGGCTGGGCGACGTTGATCTTAACCCGGCCCTCGGTATAGAGCGCGACCTTGTCGGCAAAACCCTGTGCGCCATGCTCGAGCCAGTGGCCACCGGCATGGGTCGCCATCGTCCATGTCACGTCGTCTGCACGAGCCGGCAACGCGGCAAGACAGGTCGCGGCTACGAAGGCGGCGACGGAGGCTCCCATTGCCATCTTTCCCGTGCCGTCCCTCAAAACTCCCAGAATGTTCATTTCCTCACTCCCTTTGCCTGTTCGTTGGTATCCACTGCCAATCGGCGATTTACGGTGATCAGTTGATGGAGGGTATCGTCACGGGAAACCTCGACCGTCGGCCGGCCGAAGAGCGTCGGCAGAGATGCCGTTGGCGGTTTCCGCGGCACGGTTCGTCATGGCCCCACCCGCGACGATGAACTCCTCCCACCAATCGCGGCCATCCCTGTTCGCGGTTACGGGCGATCATCACGTCACGCCCTGCAAGCATTGAAACCGTAGTTGACGGGACGCATGCAGTCGCAGCTTTTTTCCAACTTCTAGAATTCCCGGCAAACATACTGGACGCCGCCAATCCTCCATTTTGCACATATCACGCCGCTCGCTCGGCCTTCACCGGCGATCCCGAAAGCCGGCATTCTCGTCGAATGGTGGATTGCTGTCGCCGAAGGGTGATGCGCTCGGCTCGTAGCCGTATGAGGTTCCCTGCCGGCGTTCGAAGTAGACCGTGAACCGGCGCCGTATCCGCCATCCTTCCGGCGTGCGCCGGTAGGCGATGTCGTAGTATCCCTGCACCTCGGTCGAACTCACCCGGCCGAAGTCATCGGTCCCGAAGGCGCGGAAGGTGAAGTTCGCGCGTCCCGTCGCGTCGTCGCCATCGATCTTGATGTCGGGCATGTTGAGATAGTGAATGCAGTTGACGGGGCTCGAAGCGCAGAATTCGGACAGAGCCTTGCGTCCCTGGACGAAGTTCTGCTCGCCCATGCCCGCCAGCTGACGGCCCTGATAGATCCCGTCCTCCGTGAACAGCGCAGCCCACTCGTCGCCCTTCGCACCGTCGTAGGCGCGGCTGTAGGCGCCTTCGATCTGGCAGATCTCTAGGCGATCTTCGACGGCGCGCAGGCGCCGGTCGAGAGCGGCGATCATGTCCCTGTCAGTCTCGTCCATCTTTCCCCCCAGATCCGGTTTCAGCATCGTTCGCTGCAGCGGACCGGCCGTTCGACGGCGCACCGCCGCGGTCAGGGCTCTCGCAACCCCGCGCGGCTATGTCCTGGCACCACTGCAAACGGGGTAGCGATAGGTCAATATGCCAGCGCGGACGAAGGACTTCCCAGACTGCTGGAATTCCCGCGCCGCATGCTGGACCAGTCCGGCGGATTATCAGCCGGAGCGGGTCAGGCGCCCGCCGTCGACGGCCAGCAGATGCCCGGTGACGTAGGCGGATGCGGGAGAGCACAAAAAGACCGCCGCGCCGACGACGTCGTCGGGACCACCCAGCCTGCCCATCGGAAGGCGCGATTCCGCCGAGGCGATCTTGTCGGCTGTATCGAGCGTCGCCCGATTGAAGTCCGTTACGATGGTGCCGGGCGCGAGCGCGTTGACGCGGATCCCGTGTGGCGCCAGTTCCGCCGCCGCCGAGATGGTCATCTGGCGGATGCCACCCTTGGTGACGTCGTAGAGGATCTCCGGCACCCTGGAGGCCACGAAGGCCGAGGTGGACGAGAGGGCCAGGATCGTCCCCTGCCCCCGCTCCACCATCCGCCGCGCCGCGGCCTGCAAGGTGAAGAAGGTCCCCTTCAGATTGACCTCGGCCATGAAGCGCCAGTCATCCTCGGTATGCTCGAGCAGAGGCTTGGCCCGCAGCACGCCCGCGGCAAGGACGACGATGTCCAGCGGCCATCCCAGATCGTCGATCTCCGCAAAGCCTCTGTCGATGTCTTCGACTTTGGAAACGTCGATCCGGAGACTGCGGGAAGCGATACCCTGGTCGGCGATCTCGCCGGCCACGATGGCGGCGTTGCCGGCGTCGATGTCGGCGACGAACACGCGGGCGCCGGCACGCGCCAGGCCAAGCGCGATCGCCCGGCCGATGCCGCGCCCGCCGCCGGTCACCAGCGCTGTTTTCCCGGAGAGATCGAATTCCGTCATGGCACGCCCACTGTCCCCCAGGCTGGTTCGCCCGGCCACTTGTGGCCGACATAAAGGCTGCGGATCGGCAAGTTGAATACGCGTCGCGCATACCAGCATGAGCAAACGATCTGATCCGGCCGCGGCGGCTGGGCTATCCTTTCATCGGCGCTCCTGCGCTTCATCCCATCCGGACACAGTGGAAATGACGACGGCCTTCGACCCCTCCCGCACCGCCATCGTCACGGGTGCCGCCGGCGGCATCGGGCGGGCGACGACGCTTCGGCTGCTCGCCGCCGGATGGCGCGTCGCGGGCGTCGACCGCACGCCGATAGCCGATATCCCCGAGGAATTCCGCGGCTCCTTCCTGGCAATCGAATGCGACCTGACGGACCCCGCCATCCCCGCCGACGTCGTCGCCAGGACGATCGAGCGTTTCAAGTCTCTGGAATTGCTGGTCAACAACGCCGGCATCTCCGGCGCTAGACCGGTTGCCGACACCGAAGACGCCAACCTGTCGCGCATCATGGACATCAACTTCACCGTTCCCTTCCGCCTCTCGCGCGAGGCTTTGAGGGTGATGCAGCCGGGAGCGGCGATCGTCCACGTCTCCTCGGTCCTGAACTTCCGCGCCACGCCGGCAACATCGGCCTATACGGCCAGCAAGGCCGCGCTCGCCGGCCTCACCCGGCAAATGGCGGCGGATTACGGCCCGCGCGGCATCCGCTGCAATGCGGTCGCACCCGGTCTCGTCGAGACCGAGCTGACGGCCGAGAAGCTGCGCACCGAGCCCAAATTCCAGCGCATCTGGATCGAGGGAACGCCGTGGCCACGCCTCGGGCGTCCCGACGACATCGCGGCGGCGATCGTGTTCCTCGCCTCCGCCGATGCGGAATTCATCAACGGCCATACGCTGGTCATCGACGGAGGCTGGAGCATTGGCGCTGCCGCCGCATAGGTTTCGGGCGCCTCATCGAGACCCGGCCTACCCTTCCGGATAAGGCGTCCGAGCAGCCGGAGCTTTTCAGAACAACGACAAGCCGTTCCGATCAGGACGGCGGTATCATTCGGAGGAATTCTTGCAGGACAGGAACAAGAGGCTGGACGGCCGCATCGTGCTCGTGACCGGCGCCGCCGGCGGAATCGGGGCGCAGATCGCGCGCCAGGCCGCAGCTGAGGGCGCCCGCGTGATCGTAAGCGACGTGCGTCGCGACGATGGACAGAAGCTGGTGGACGAACTGGGCGCGCCAGCGCGCTTCGTGGAGCATGACGTCGGCGACGAAGACGCATGGGACCGGCTCGCCGAGCTCTGCAAGGCGGAAGGCGGCGCCGGCGGTCTCGTCAACAATGCTGGCATCTTCGATCCCCGACCCATTGCGAAGACGGACGTCGCGTTCTTCGAACGCAACATGCGAATCAACGTGCTCGGCACGTTCCTCGGCTTCCGCTTCATCGAACAGGCCGCCACGCCTTCGGGTGCCTCGGTGGTCAACCTCTCGTCCTTCGCCGGCCTGCGCGGCACGAAAGGCATTGCCTACACCGCAAGCAAATGGGCGGTCCGCGGGATGTCCAGGACGGCCGCGGTCGAACTCGCGCCGCGCAACATCCGCGTCAACTCGATCCATCCAGCCTTCATCAACACGCCGATCCTCGAAGCCATGACCCCGGAGAACTTCGAGATGAGGCGCAAGAGCATTCCGCTCGGACGCGCGGGAACGGTCGGAGACGTGGCCGATCTCGTCATGTTCCTGCTGTCCGACGAAAGCGCCTTCATCACCGGCGCCGAGACCGCGATCGACGGCGGCCTGTCAGCCTAGGGTCCGGTTTGTGGGGAGGTGACGAAGCAATTCGCAGGTCCGATGCTCCGGGGGGGCCTCTTGGGTAAGTTGCCGATGCCGTCCGTCCAGCCGCTCAAGGCGCCGACCTGCAAGTCCTAAGTCTTGTCGGGAGACGCCCCGGCCAGCTTTTTGATGCCTGACGTTTTCACTGCGAGATGCAGCTCGAGTGAAACTGATGCTTCGTGGCCGGCTCCGAAATTGTCCGCCCGCCGAGGTTCGCTTCAAGCACACCCTTTGCCTTGAACTCCGCCGTGGACCTTTGGAGTGGAACCACGCTCAAAAGCGCCATTCAGATCACTGTTTGCCCAGTCAGGGGTGGGGGTCGTCGACCTCGCGTTCTGACTCCGCCTGTTCTGCGGCCCAGGCGCCTGCCGCCTCCACTGCCACGGGTGACGCCGTCGGCAACACGCCAAGATAGCTTTCGGTTTCCGTTACTGGAGTGCTTGCGCGCTGCGTCATGCGGTACAGTGCATAGAGCGCGATGCCGATGAAGGTTGCGCCGAGCACCGACCAGAAAGCGAACGGTCCAAGCGCTTGCATCGCCCAGCCTGTCCCCAACGGCCCGACAATCGCGCCGAGCCCGAAGGTGAAGACAAGCCCGCCGGAAGCCGCTGGCATGTCCTCGGCCGAAAGCGCGTCGTTGGTGTAGGCCAGCAGCAGGGCATATAGTGGCGTTGTCACACCTCCGGTGAAAAACGCGGCCGCCATCAAGGACCAAAAACCGCCACCGAACATCCACCCCAATGCGCAGGATGTCGCGCCGAACAAGGCCGCCCCAAAGATCAGCTTGCGTCGGTCCATCCTGTCCGACAGCCAGCCGATGGGATATTGAAGCATCAAGGCGCCGGCAAACAGCATCGCCACGAAGAGCGCGATCTGGCTTGGCGAAAGCCCGATTTGTGTGCCGAAGACGGCGCCCATGCCTGATTGCGTCGCGTAGACGCTGCCAAGCAGAAAGATCCCGACAGTTCCGAGAGGCGACCCCGAGAAGAGTTTACGCAAGGGCATCGGGCGCGCGACTTCGATCGTCGGAACCTGGGTTGCGGATAAAAGGATAGGCGCAAAGGAAATAGACACGAGGATCGAGGCTACAATGAAGAGCACGGAGGTTCCCGCGTCGCCAAGCGCCAGCAGTCCTTGCGCACCGATGATGCCCAGCGTCTGAGCGATCATGTAGGCCGACAGCACCTTTCCACGGGTCTCATTGGTGGCCGCGGCATTTATCCAGCTTTCGGCCGCGACGTAGATGCCGGACATGCAAAAACCCACCAACACCCGCAGTACCGTCCAAGCCCAGGGTTCGGCCAATAGAGGCAGGGCAATCAGACCCGCAGACATGAAACTGCCGAGCGCCGCGAATACCCGCACATGTCCAACCCTTTGGATCATCAAAGGTGTCATGCGGGCACCCGACAGAAAGCCAAGGAAATAACCCGAGGTGACGACGGCGAGCTCGGCGGCAGAAAACCCTTCGATCCCGCCACGCAGGCCGATAAGCGTAAAATGCATGCCGTTGCCGAGCATGATGAGCACAATTCCGAGAAGAAGAGGCCAAACGCCGTGCAGCACTTTGATCATGGGCGAGCTTTCACGCGATCGGGGTCTCCCCGTTTGTTCGACCTTCCATGATCGAACTTCGACGCCACTGAAGCGTCGGATCGATGTTCAATTGCGACACCGGCCTCATGCGGTGAAGGCCGGCACTCGATCGTGCCGAGCTTGCGTGCGGCGAGCTGGCGCCGGATCATATACGGCGAACGCCCTTACGGCGCCGAACCCGAAGGTGCGGCGCGATGGCGGCCGAAATCCAGCGAACGAATCCTCCACCCGTGCGGCTACGCCACCCGACTGGCGCGCGCCAACCCAGGCAGACGACGGACTTCGCCGCTCGCCTTCTTGCTCCATTCGGTTTCCGAGGCCCCATCGGCGGCGGTTCGGCCTCCTCCCGACCTTCGCTCAGGATGTCTGGGTACGCGCGCCTTTAGACGACCTCCAGAACCTCGATCTCGAAGACGAGATCCCGTCCGGCGAGCGGGTGATTGGCGTCCACGGTGACGTTTTCCTCGTCCATGCCCGCGACGGTGAGCGGGACCTCGCGGCCATCGGGCGTCTTGGCCTGCAGCCTGTCGCCGATACTCACCTCGGCCGGAATGGCCGAGCGCGGCACGGTCTGGACGCCGGCTTCGTCGCGGGGACCGTAGGCTTCCGCGGCGGGGACGGTGACGGTGCGCGTCTCGCCGACGGTCATCCCGTCCACCTGGCGCTCGACGCCGGGAATGATCTGGCCTGCACCGACCTGGAACTGGAGAGGGTCCTTCCCGCGCGAGGATTCGACCGGCGTGCCGTCGGTCAGGGTGAGGGTGTAGTGAACGCGTACGGTGTCGCCGCTATGAACATCGGTCATGATTGGGTATCCGTATCTGGAGGTGTGTTGCGGTCATGCGCCCGTGGCGCGGCACCGCGCGAAGCCGGCCTCGCCGACCCTTTCAAGATAAGGTGCCGTGGCGGCATGTAAACCCTGCCGCGCCGCTCAAAGCGGCATCGAGCCCGCATTCGGGCCTGGGGAGGCGCCAATTCGCACCGGCCGCGAGTTGGGCCGGTGACTGGCGGAATTCGCGTTCCGCTCGGCTCGTCCCAATCCTCGCGGCGTACCAGATCGGGGATAAACCCCTTTGCTTCCGGCCGAGCTACGGCCAGATCCAGGCGACGTAGCCTATATAGCCGGCAAACAGAACGCCGCCCTCGCCGCGGCTGATCCGCCTGCCGGTATAGGCGAAGCCGACGATCAGAAGGGAAACCGCGACCATCAGAAGGTTGTCGAACCCGACGATCTCGGCCGGCACCTGCGACGGCGCCGTCAAGGCCGTGATCCCGCCGATGCCGAGGATGTTGTAGATGTTTGAGCCGACGATGTTGCCGAAGGCGACGTCGGTCTGCTTGCGCAACGCGGCCATCACCGACGTCACGAGTTCCGGCAGCGATGTTCCGACCGCCACGATCGTCAGCCCGATGATGGTCTCGGATACGCCGAGTTCCCGCGCGATGGCGACCGCGCTGTCGACCAGCAGGTAGCCGCCCAGGACGACGATCCCCAGACCCGCGACGGCGGTCACGATCGGCAGCAGCATCGATCCCGAGACGGCGGCCTTGGGCGCGAGCGCAGGGTCCGCCTCCTGCACGGCGATGCTCTTGTCGTAGACCGCGCCATGGTCGACGTTGGCCGTCTTTTCCTGACGGAAGGCCAGATAGATGTAGCACGCCAGTGCCACCACGAAGACGGCCCCGACCAGACGGCCGGCCGGCATCGTCGCGGCGATGACGGCGAATGCCACCGCAACGGCGATCATGACGACCCCGTCGCGCTTCAATGTGCTCGACGCTACGGCAATCGGCAGGATCATCGTCGAGATCCCGAGGATCAGCAGGATGTTGGCGATATTGGAGCCGACGATGTTGCCGTAGGCAATGCCCGGAGAACCGTTGAGGGCGGCCTGGAGCGAAGTCACCAGTTCGGGGGTAGACGTGCCGAATCCCACCAGCGTCAGGCCGATGACCAGCGGGGAGACCCCCAGGCGGCTGGCGACGTTGACGGAACCGCGCACCAGCAGCTCGCCTCCGATGACGAGCAGGACAAGGCCGCCGATGAGAATGAGCAAGGTAATCATGAAGAGGGGTGTCCGATCTGGCGCAACTCAGCCGTCAAATGGTCCAACCTGAGACGGTTTTCCATGAGCAGGAGATAAAATTCCTCGCAATTCCCGCCTGACCGCCCCTTCGGCGGAACCTGCGGTGTGAACGCTTCCCCCATCGGCGCGTTCTTCCAGGAACCCGAAAGGAAGCACCGCTTCATGAAACACCTGGTCTCGACCATTCTGGCCTCCGGCCTCACGATCTCCGCTTCTGCCTGGGCGCAGCCGAACGATGAGATCGCGGCCGACGCGATCAACGCGGCCAGCTATTCGGAAGGCTCCTTGCCCGATGGACAGAGCGTGCTTGCCGCCCGCCTCCAGGTGCTTCTCGATCGGGCGCATGCCTCGCCGGGCGTCATCGACGGCTATGAAGGCGAGAACGTCGAGAAGGCCCTGATGGCTTTCGAGGAGATGAACGGGATGCCGGTGGACGGCAGGCTCGACCAGGAGGCCTGGGAAGCGCTCCAGGCGTATTCGGGCGACGCCTTCGTCCGCCATGCGGTTTCCGAAGACGACGTGTCGCGCATCGTGTCGTCGCTGCCGGAGGACTATGCGGAACTCGCCGAGCGGGACTGGCTCGGCTTCACCAGCGTCGCCGAGAAAATCGCCGAGCGCTTCCACATGGACATCGACTTCCTGCGCAAGCTCAATCCTTCAGCCGATTTCGAAGCCGTCGGCACCGAGATCTGGGTCGCCGCTCCCGGCGAGGATTCAAAACCCCAGATCGACCGCATCGTCGCCGACAAGTCGATGGCGCGGCTTCTGGCCTATGACGATTCGGACAAGCTCGTCCTGAGCTATCCGGTCACGATCGGCAGCGAGGCGCTTCCCTCCCCGACCGGCACCCACGAGGTGACGGCGATCGCCACGGAGCCGACCTACACGTACCGGCCCGACGAGAATTTCCAGCAGGGCGACAATGACGAGGTGCTGACGCTTCCGCCGGGGCCGAACAATCCCGTTGGCCTTGTCTGGATCGATCTCTCCAAGCCGACCTACGGCATCCACGGAACCCCGTATCCTGCCGAGGTCGACAAGACCAGTTCGCATGGCTGTGTGCGCATGACGAACTGGGACGCGAGGGAACTCGCCCATGCCGTCGAGACCGGCGTGCCGGTCGTGTTCGAGGAGTAGCGCTATGCGCAACCTGGTACTCCTCCCCGCCCTCCTTCTCCTTGCAGCCGCAGCCGACCTGCCCGAGACGGCACCGGCGCCGCCCGACAATCCGAGGGCGGAAGACTCAGGCGAGCCGGCGGAAAAAGCCGGAGAGACCAAGCCGGAGACCGCCGGCGACACCACCGGCGATGCGGCGATCGAAAGCGGCTCGGATGACGAGGCTCCGGCTGAGGACACAGATGCCGTTGGAGAGGAAGCCGCAAAGGGTCCCGATCCGGCCACGGCGCCGGACCGGTCGCCCGAGCCGGTCGACGGGGCGGAAATCGCGCAGTGCGAGGCGGAACTTCGTACACTCGGCGCGGTGTTCGAGCGGCGCGATACGATCGACGGCGAGGGGGCTTGCGGTGTCTACCGGCCCTACAATCTGCGCCAGGCGGCGCCGGGCATCATCGTCAAACCCGATACGGAGATGACCTGTGCTTCGGCGCTTGCGACCGCGCGGTGGGTGCACGACGAGGTGTTGCCGGCCGTCAGCGTGCTGGGCGCGGGCGTGGAACTCAGGGAAATCACCCACGCCTCCACCTATGTCTGCCGCACCCGGAACAACCAGCCGGACGCCAAGATCTCCGAACACGCCCGAGGCACGGCAATCGACATTTCCGGCTTCGGTCTGGACAATCACGATCCGATCCCGATCGTGCCGCGCGCCGGCAAGGGCACGATCGAGGAAGCGTTCCAGCGCGCCGTGCGCGCCGGCGCTTGCATGCACTTCACCACCGTACTCGGCCCCGGTTCGGACGAGTATCACGACAACCACCTCCACTTCGATCTGGCGGAGCGAAGCAGCGGCTACCGTCTCTGCCAGTAGCGGCCTCTCTACGGAAACGGCCGGAGCGATGCCCCGGCCGTTCCCGATGGAGTTCTCTGGACGCAATCAGCCCTGCGGCTGCGGCTCCATGCCGGCATCGGGCTCTTCGCCGCCCTTCTTCTTGCCGTGCACGCCCGCCTTCGGAACGGCCGAGCCGCGCGATGGCGGGGTGTCGTCGCCGACGTCGCGGTTCGGCTTCTGCCCGGCCATCACCTGGCGGATCTCGTCGCCGGAAAGGGTCTCGTACTCGAGAAGCGCCTCAGCCACCGCGATCCATTCGTCGTTCTTCTCTGTCAGGATCCGGCGCGCCTCGGAGTAGGCCTCCTCGATCAGCCGGCGCACCTCGGCGTCGATGATCTTCTGCGTCTCCTCCGACATGTGCTGCTGGCGCGCAACGGAGTGGCCGAGGAAGACCTCTTCCTGATTGTCTCCATAGGCAACCTGACCGAGCTTGTCGGAGAAGCCCCAGCGGGTGACCATGGCGCGCGCGAGCTTGGTCGCCTGGTCGATGTCGGAGGCAGCACCCGAGGTGATATTTTCCTTGCCGAACTTGATCTCCTCGGCGACGCGCCCGCCCATCATGATGGCGAGACGCGAGACCATGTACTTGTAGCTCATCGAGTAGCGGTCGCCTTCGGGCAGCTGCATGACCATGCCGAGCGCGCGGCCGCGCGGGATGATCGTCGCCTTGTGCAGCGGATCGGCCGACTGGACGTTCAGCGCCATGATGGCATGGCCGGCCTCGTGATAGGCGGTGAGCTCCTTCTCGGCCTGCGTCATCGCGGTCGAGCGGCGCTCCGCGCCCATCATGATCTTGTCCTTGGCGTCTTCGAACTCGGCCATCGTGACGAGACGCTTGTTGCGCCGCGCCGCCATCAGGGCCGACTCGTTGACGAGGTTGGCGAGATCGGCGCCGGAGAAGCCCGGCGTGCCGCGGGCCAGGACCTTGAGGTCGACGTTCGGCGCCAGCGGCACGTTGCGCGCATGCACCTTGAGGATCTTCTCGCGGCCGGTGATGTCCGGGTTCGGCACGACCACCTGGCGGTCGAAGCGGCCGGGCCTGAGCAGCGCGGGATCGAGCACGTCGGGACGGTTTGTCGCCGCGATCAGGATGATGCCCTCGTTGGTCTCGAAGCCGTCCATCTCGACGAGCAACTGATTGAGCGTCTGCTCGCGCTCGTCATTGCCGCCGCCGAGGCCGGCGCCGCGATGGCGGCCGACCGCGTCGATCTCGTCGATGAAGATGATGCAGGGCGCGTTCTTCTTGGCCTGGTCGAACATGTCGCGCACGCGGCTGGCACCGACGCCCACGAACATCTCGACGAAGTCGGAGCCGGAGATCGTGAAGAACGGCACGTTCGCCTCACCCGCGACGGAGCGCGCGAGCAGCGTCTTGCCGGTGCCGGGAGGGCCGACGAGAAGCACGCCGCGCGGGATCTTGCCTCCCAGGCGCTGGAACTTCTGCGGGTCGCGCAGGAACTCGACGATCTCCTCGAGATCCTCCTTGGCCTCGTCGACGCCCGCCACGTCCTGGAAGGTGACGCGGCCATGCGCCTCGGTGAGGAGCTTCGCCTTCGACTTGCCGAAGCCCATGGCGCGCCCGGAACCGGACTGCATCTGGCGCATGAAGAATATCCAGACGCCCAGGATCAGGATCATGGGCAGCCAGGAGATGAGGTAGCCGAAGATGGAGTTGGAACCGTCATTCTCGGGCCGGGCGTTGATCGTCACGCCGCGCTCCTCCAGCCGGCTCACCAGCGAGGGATCGCCGGGAGAGTAGGTCTGGAACCCGGCGCCGTTGTCGACATAGGTGCCGGTGATGCGCTCGCCGGCGATGGTGACCGACTTGACCCGCCCGGACGAGACGTCCTGGAGGAACTCCGAATAGGCGACTTCGCGCGCACTGCCGCGCTGCTGCGGCGTCTGGAACAGATTGAACAGCGCAATCAGGAGAACGGCGATGATCGCCCACAGCGCGAGATTGCGGTAATTTGGATTCATCTTCGGGTCCCGTGCGCATCCGGCTGGCGATGCGCGTCCATCGTGGAGAATTCAGGCTAACATAGGGTTCACGAAACCCAATGCCAAGCATTTGCCCGGCATTCGGTTAAGGACCTTATGCGGCATTGTGGCTGCGCAATGGCGGTTCGGGGACAGGTTCACCACCGAGCAGATCCGCCACGGCCCTGGCGGGCGCGAGATCGAAGCTCGGCAGGAACCGGATCCAGGGCGCTGGCAGTCGCCGCAACCGCTCGGAAAGCCCGCCCGGGCCGCTTCCTTCGCTGCCGGATTCGGCGTGCCGAACATGGACGAGAGGTTCCGCCGCCATCGCCGCGCGCATCAGGGCCTGCGGCGCGCCGTTGCGGTCGCGCACGCGCGCTTCGGCAAGCGTGCCGCCGAGCGCTTCGACCACGGCGTTTTCCGGCAGCCCGCCGCCGTTGACGCGGTATCGGCCATCCCACACGCCGCCGGCGGCCGCCTGCATGGCACCGGTCCAGCCCGCGCGCATCTCGCGGTGCAGATAGCCTACTCCCGCCTTGCGCAGATCGACGACCGCGCCGCCCAGGGTGCTCCGAAAGGCTGCGCCGTCGAGCCGCTCGTAGAGTTTTCGCGCCCGCGCCGCGTCCGGAAGGTGCTCGCGGCCGCCGACCGCGGCAAGCAGGATGCGCAGCGCCAGACGCGCACCCGGGCGGTCGTTCACCCGCGCGAAGGCCGGATCGAGCTTCACCAGGCCGGGAGAGACGATGCTGGCATATCGTGTGATGATTTCGGCCGCGCGTTCGCCCGTGGCGACACGATCCTCCGCCGCCAGACGTCCCTGCTCGATGAGGGCGGAGACGATCTCGTCCTCCTCGGGGCCGGCAAGCGCGCGTCGTGCGGAGACCCGCTCGTACTGCGCCATCTCGTTGCTGGGATCGTCGGCCCAGGAAATACCGGCATCGACCAGCACGTTCTTGAGATCGGCGCGACGGCAGGCCAGCAGCGGCCGCACGATCCACATCTTGCCGTCGTAAAGAGTGGCGGGCGCCATTCCCGCCAAACCACGCCCATCCCCGCGTTCCCGCCGCATGGCGATGGTCTCGGCTTGATCGTTCATCGTGTGTCCGGTCAAAACGACGGAAGCGCCAGCCTCCGCGGCCACCTCGGCGAGCAGCCGGTAGCGGGCTTCGCGCGACGCCGCCGACACACCGGTCGCCGGCTTCTCGCCTTCCCATTTGATCGTCCGGTGGGGAATTCCGCGTTCGGTGCACAGCCGCGCCACCATCGCCGCCTCATCCGCGGCTTGCGGTCTCAGGCCATGATCCACCGTGACGGCGAGGATTTCGCCGCCGCTGCCGTTTGCGCGAAGATGGGCCTCCAGCAGGATCAGCAGCGCGAGCGAATCGCTTCCGCCCGAAACGGCCGCCACGACCGGCCCCGAATCGGGCAGGCGTATGCGGGAAAAGATTGGGTTCGGGCTGATGTCCAGCATACGCTCCCCTGTCTGGCCGGCCACAACGGCGGCCCGGAACATCGGTTCCACGCGGCAGCGAAGCTGGAAGCGCGGAGCGAACGCGAATGCGTCAGCAGCCCGCGAGCGCCTGCTCTGCCTTCACCCGCTCCTTGAGGGCGGCGGAAACATCGCGGTAGCGGTTGCCGATCTCGGCATAGGTGGCGCAGGCGACATCGCGCTGGTTGAGCGCGGCGAGCGAGACGCCGAGCTTCAGGAGCATGTCGGGCGACTTGCCCGAATTCGGGTAGCTCTGGTTGGCGGCGAGGAACACTTCGGCCGCCTGCCGGTATTCCTGCATGCCGAGCAGCGCTTCACCGAGCCAGTAATTCGCGTCGGCGGCCTTCGGATCGTCGGGAAAGCGTTCGATGTGTTCGCGGAACCCGGCCTCGGCCGTCGCGTAGTCGCCCGACAGGATGAAGTTGTAGGCGTTGCGGTAGAGTTCGTCCGGGCTGTCGGTGGCGGGAAGCGCCGCGACCTGCGTGCCGTCCGTCGTACCACCGCCCGGCACCTGACTGCCACCCTCGGCGAACGCCGTGTCCTCCTCGCCCCCGCCGGCGCTGCCGCCGACGGAATTGCCGTTGGCGTCGAAGGTGATCGTGCCGAGCGTCTTGGGCATTTCGCCCGCCGGCTGCGCGGCTCCGGGAGCCTGCGCGCCCGCGAGGGTATCGGTACCGCCGGAGGCGTTGCTCGCCGTATCCTCCGAGGGACGGACCGACACTGCCCCCTGCTTTTCCTCGAGCTGCTGGAGGCGGAACTCGTTGTCCTCCTGCATCTTGCGGATCTGGTCCTGCGTCTGCAGAAGGAGGAAGTTCAGCTCCTCGATCTTGCCGTTCAACTGCCGGATCTGTTCCTCGAGCTGGACGACGCGGGGGTCGCCGGCCTGGGCGAGTTGGACGCGCGGCGCCTCGCCGGGCTGGCGCAACCAGTTCTGCGGCAGGAGACGCTGCAGAGTCCCGCCGTCGGCCGGCGACGGATTGTTGAGCGGAGCCGCGACCGCCATGCTCCCGACGAGGAGCGGCAGCGACAGGGCAGCGCAGAATATCGTGGTGGATTTCATCGACGATCTCGCTTTGGGAATTTCGAATGCCGGAGGCGCTGTCGCGCCTCGATATCGAATTTACCAAGCCTTGCGACTTCGGCCAAATTTTGTTTTGGCACAAAGCGAGATGGACGGCATCCGAAATCGGCGGGCCGCTATCGACCCGCCGGCTTCGATTGATGGATCAGCTGCCGGCGCCGCCGAGCACGGTCACCGCGCGGCGGTTCTGCGACCAGCAGGAGATGTTGTCGCAAACGGCCACCGGGCGTTCCTTGCCGTAGGAGATCGTCCTCAGGCGGGTCGCCGGGACGCCGCGGGCGACGAGGAAGTCGCGCGTGGCGGCGGCGCGCCTGGCACCGAGCGCGAGGTTGTATTCACGCGTGCCGCGTTCGTCGGCATGGCCTTCGATCGTGATGGCATAGTTCGGATACTGGTTCAGCCACTGCGCCTGCCGCGACAGCGTCGCCTGCGCATCGGCGCGGATCGAGGACGAATCGGTGTCGAAGAAAATCCGGTCGCCGACGTTGACGGTGAAATCCTGCTGGGATCCCGGCGTGGCCGAACCGGCGCCGTTGAGGCCGATGTCCGCCGCGTTGTTCGGGATCTTCTTCGAAGCACATCCGGTCACCGCGAGTGCCATCACCAGCGCGATGACGGCGGGATTCCTGGTAAGCGTTGCGATACGGCGCATGACCGCCACTCCTTCGCATTGTCGGGGTTACTTTGACTTTCCAGTAACCACCTTTCGGTTAACCGGCGAACAAGAAACACGGTTAATGTTTTCTTATTCCCCACTGGTCCGCCCCCTGCCTCGCGGCTGATTTGCGGTTTGCCGCACCCTAGGCGCGATTGCGGCCGAAACGCGACGCAAAGGCGCCCGCGGCGTGGTTTGAGCCCGCCGCGGACGCCTTTTCACGTCAATGTCACCGCCTATTCGAGCAGCGGCGACCAGGCAGGGTCGGAGGCGAAGTTGGGGCTCTGAATCGGCTGCTCGTTGCGGCCGGTCAGGTCCACCGAGTAGAGACGCGGACCGCCCGCGCCGGCCGGCTCCTTGAAGAACATCAGGACGCGTCCGTTCGGAGCCCAGGTAGGGCCTTCCTGGCTGAAGCCGGACGAAAGGATGCGCTCGCCCGATCCGTCGGTGCGCATGACGCCGATCTGGAACTCGCCGCCGGATTGCTTGGTGAAAGCGATCAGGTCGCCGCGCGGCGACCACACCGGGGTGGAGTAGGTTCCCTCGCCGAAGGAGATACGCCGCTGGTTCGTGCCGTCGGCGTTCATGACGTAGATCTGCGCGCGCCCGCCACGATCGGAGGTGAAGACGATCTGGCTTCCGTCGGGCGAGTAGGACGGCGAGGTGTCGATGGCGGTCGAATCCGTCAGGCGCGTCGTGGTGCGGCTCCTGAGGTCGAGCGTATAGATGTTGGAGTTTCCGTCGTCGCGCAGCAGGCTCATGATCACCTTCTGGCCGTCCGGCGAGAAGCGCGGCGCGAAGGTCATGCCCGGGAAGTTGCCGACGAGTTCGCGCTGCCCCGTCTCGAGCTGCAGCAGGTAGACCTGCGGCTGGCCGCTCTCGTAGGACATGTAGGTGATTTCCTGTCGGTTCGGCGAGAAGCGCGGCGTCAGCGAGATGGCCCGCCCGTCGGACAGGAAGCGGGCATTCGCGCCGTCCTGGTCCATGATGGCCAGCCGCTTGGTGCGCTGGTTCTTCGGTCCGGATTCGTCGATGAAGACGATGCGCGTGTCGAAATAGCCCTTCTCGCCCGTCAGCCGCTCGTAGATCGCATCGGCGATGATGTGCGCGATGCGTCTCTTGTTGGCCTGCGAGGCGAAGAACTGCTCGCCCGAAAGCTGCTGCCCGGCGAAGGTGTCCCACAGGCGGTACTCGGCGCGGATGCGGCCGTCCGGCTCCTGGCTTACGCGTCCCGTCACCAGCGCCTGCGCGTTGATGACCTTCCAGTCCTCGAAGCGCGGGGCGGCGTCCGGATTGGAGATCTTCTCGATGAAGGCGGCCCGGTCGATGGGCGCGAACAGGCCCGAGCGCTGCAGGTCGGCCGCGACGATGCCCGAAATCTCGGCGCCGAGCGCGTCGGCCGACAGGAAGTCGGTGATCGCGATGGGCAGCGGCTCGACCACGCCCTTGTTGACGTCGATCTCGACCAGGGCCCGCGCCGGGACGATCGTCCCGCCCGAGACGGCCGCGATCATGGCCGCAGCGACCAGAAGAGGTTTGAGGAGAGGTTTCATGCCGTGCCCTTCTTCATTCCGTAGCGCGGAGAA
Source organism: Aquibium oceanicum (assembly GCF_001889605.1). NCBI lineage: Bacteria > Pseudomonadati > Pseudomonadota > Alphaproteobacteria > Hyphomicrobiales > Phyllobacteriaceae > Aquibium > Aquibium oceanicum. Next base: position 5,083,872 of record NZ_CP018171.1, read on the forward strand.
AACCGCGAAAATCCGTGTGTTGCCGGTAGCCGCGAACCATGATCAGAACATGTCGGTGGGGTCGAAATTCACCACGACCTCGGCCCAGACGTCCTCCTTGCCCTGCGGCAGGATAAAGCCTCTCTGGTCGCATTTCTGGACGGCGCGCACCGCGCTCTCGTCGAACTGGCGGTTGCCGCTGGAGGCGATGACCTCCGGCATTCCTTCCAGGCGTCCGCCGGGCGCGACGTTGAACCGGATGGAGGCGCGCAGGTCCGACGCGCCTTCGGCTCCCGCCGGTATGCTCCAGCAGCCGGAGAATTGGTTTCGCAGCGCGTCCAGTTCGCTCTGCGATAGCTTCTCGCCGGTCTTACGCTTGCCGCCGAGCGCGGCCTCCTGGGTCGACCGCTTCGCGCCGCCACCCGAGGCCTTGTCCTTGTTCAGGAGCGCGGCGACGTCCTGGAGAAGATCGTCGGACTTCTTTTCCTGCGCCGGCGCCTGGGCCTGCTTCTGGGCGGGCTCTTCGGCATCCTTGCGCTCGGGCGTCTTGGCGGTCTGCGCCTGCGCCGGCTGCGGCCTCGGTCGCGCCTCGGGACGCGGCGCGCTTTCGGGCAACGCGGCTTCCTGTGCTTCCTCGGCCTCGGCGGGAACGGGTTCCGGCGACGGTTCGGGTTCGGCTTCCTGCTGCGGCTGCGGCTCCGGTTCCGGCGCCGGGTCGGGCTCGACCTCCTGCGGCGGCTCGGGCTGCGGCGTCACCTCGGTGGCCGGCACGGGTTCGGGCTTCGGCTCCGGCTTCGCCGGTTCCGGTTCCGGGACGGGATCGGGGATCGGCGCGGGTTCGGGCGCGGGCTCCGGCAAGGCGGCCGTCTCGACGGGACGCGGCTTGGGATCTGGGGTCGGCGGCGCGGGGGTGTCCACCGTGTTGTCGCCCACCTGCTCGGCATTCTCCACCGGCTCGGGACGGGTCGTAGGCACCGGCGCGGGCGCCTCGGCGGCGGGCGCTTCCCTCTCGCCGACCTGCGCCTGGCTGATCTCCTCGATCGGCACGATCTCGACGGGGAAGGATTCGACGTCCATCACCTCGAAGGCGCGCGGCGCCGACAGCGAGAACAGCCCGACACCGAGCAGCACCGCATGCAGGATCGTCGATGTGACGAGACCGGCCTTCATCGCGGCTAGCTGTCCTGCTCCTGCAGGGTGACGAGGCCGAGATTGTGGAACCCCGCCGCCGAGATGCGCGCCATCACGCGCATCACCGTTCCGTAGTCGGCGCTCTTGTCGCCGCGCACGTATATCCGCTCCTCGTAGCCGGTTTTGGAAATGGCCTCGAGCTTCGCCACGATTTCCTCGAGCGGTATCTCGGTCTCCTGGAGGTAGATCTGCCCCTTGTCGTTGACCGACACGGTGATCGGCTGCGTGTCGGCATTCAGCGCCTTGGCCTGCGTCTCCGGCAGGTCGATCGGAACGCCGACCGTGAGCAGCGGCGCCGCCACCATGAAGATGATCAGGAGCACAAGCATCACGTCCACGAAGGGCGTGACGTTGATTTCGGATATCAGCCCGTGGTGCCGCCCCCGGCGCCTGTGGCCGCGCGTGCCCCGACCGCCGGATTGTCCTACAGACATGCCCATCGCAAACTTTCTCCCTCAGGCGCGCTGAGCGACCTTCTCATCGATCTGCCGCGACAGTATGGCCGAGAATTCGTCGGCGAAGCCTTCCATCCGCACCGCCAGCTTTCCGGCGTCGGACGACAGCTTGTTGTAGGCCACGACCGCGGGAATGGCCGCCAGGAGGCCGATCGCAGTGGCGAGCAGCGCCTCGGCGATGCCGGGCGCCACGACCGCGAGGCTGGTCGACTTCGACCCGGCGATCGCCTGGAAGGAGGTCATGATGCCGACCACTGTGCCGAACAGGCCGATGAAGGGCGCCGCCGATCCGATGGTCGCGAGGAAGCCGAGCCGGCCCTCGAGCCGCTCCATCTCGCGCGTCAGGGCGAGGTCCATGGCCTTGTCGATGCGCGTCTGCAACCCGAGCGGCGCGCGGGCGCCCTTCTCGAAGCTTTTCTTCCATTCGCGCATGGCAGCGACGAAGATCGAGCCCATGCCCGTGGTGTTGCGCTCCGACAGCGTGCGGTAGAGTTCTTCCAGCGACTGCCCCGACCAGAAGGTCTGCTCGAAACGGTTGAGCGCCAGACGCATGCGGCCATAGGCGATGATCTTGTCGATGATGATCGCCCAGGTCCAGATCGACGCCCCGAGCAGTCCGATCATGACCAGCTTCACGATCCAGCCGGCCTGCCAGAAGAGCGCCCATACCGATAGGCTTGCGGACGGCTCTGCGAGAGCGAGAGTTTCCATGAAAGTCCTGTCCTAGTGTGAACCGCCGGCCGGGTCGCCCACGCAACTTGCCCCTGCTCGACCGGAACCGCACGGTTTTCCGGCCATCGTTCCCGACGCTATCGCGGCCTTTTCCGCAGGAATCTTGGTGAAACGAAGGCGTGCGGCATCGTCGGCATTCTACCGATCCGATTCATGGAGGATTATGGTTAACGAGGCGTTAGGAACAGAGGCGCGGCTCAGCCGGCACTGCCCGGCATGAATGCCGCGGTCCACTCCCTAGGAAAGCGCCGCGGCCTGCCGCCCTCGCCCACGATCGCCGCCTCCACCTTCGCCCCGATCAGCACGGTACCGTCGCGCAGGATGCGCTGGCCCATGACGATGCGCGCCCCCGAAATGCTTTCGGTCCGCGTCTCGATGGTCAGCACGTCGTCCATTCTCGCGGGCGAGCGGAAATCGATCTCCATGCGCCGCACCACCCAGACGATCTTTTCGCCCTCGGCGCCGGCCGCCAGTTCGGTATGGTGGACGCCGCAGAGCCGCAGGAAATCCGACCTGCCCCGCTCCAGGAATTCGAGATAGCGCGCGTGGTAGACGAAGCCGGAGAAATCCGTGTCGGCGTAGTAGACGCGCGCCGACAGCCGGTGGCCGTCCGCAGTGATTTCGCCCGACAGGCCGGTCTCGCGTTCACCATGATCCGCCATCGCGCTTTCCTTCGGAGGTTCGCTCTGCCATGTCTCGCCGCATGCGGCACCTTGCGACCTCGATGGCATTTCGCCCCGCCTCGATCAAGGCCGGGCCGGGAACGGGCCAGATCGCCCTTGCGCTGAGGCTGGCCCGCTGGGCGCTGGCGATCGCGGTCGCGCTGACCGTTCTGCCCGCGCAGGCCGCGACCTTCCAGGCCCAGCGCGGCATCAATCTCGACATCTGGGTCACCTGGCCCGACGAGAGCCGCTGGGGCGAGGACGGCGTGCTCCTGCCCTTCCCGGAATGGCGCCGCACGCTCGACGCCGTCGGCCTCGAAGGATTGAAAGCCGACGGCTTGGACTTCGTGCGCATCCCGATCGATCCGCGCCCCTTCCTGTCTGACCGTTCTGCGCGGTTCCACGACCGGCTCTACGGCGAGGTGCTCGACGCCGTGCGCCTGGTGGAAGGCGCGGGGCTGAAGGCCATCGTCGACCTGCACCTCTTCCCGACCGGTTCAGGCGGATCGGTCGGCATGGGCCAGGTCATGGACGATCCGGCGCTGTTCGACCGCTACCTCGACGTGGTGCGGCGGATGGCAAGCACGCTGAAGGCCGAGGATCCCGAACGCGTCGCGCTGGAACTGATGAACGAGCCCGTGGCCGAATGCGGCCCGGGCGACGCCGCCTGGCCCGAGCGGCTGCAACGCCTCTACGCCGCCGCGCGCGCTTCGGCCACGCGGCTGACCCTGGTGCTGACAGGCGCCTGCTGGGGCACGGCGGAAGGGCTTGCCGTCATCGACCCGGCGCAGATCCCCGATGACAACGTCATCTGGTCCTTCCACACCTACGCGCCGTTCCTCCTGACGCATCAGGGCGCGACCTGGTCCGGCGACTTCATCCGCTACGTCACCGGCATCCCCTACCCGCCCCATGCCGTGCCGCGCGCCGAACTCGACGCGGCGGTCGAGCAGGCGCGTGCGAAAATTCGCGCGGAGGCGCCATGGCTGCGCCAGTCCGGCATGCTCGCCTATCTCGACGAACAGATCGCGGCCATCGATACGCGGGAGGAACTGGAGGCCGCCATGGCCGAACCCTTCGACACCGCCGCCGCCTGGGCCGCCCAACACGGCATCGATCCAAAGAACGTCATCCTGGGCGAATTCGGCATGATCCGCCAGGAATGGCAGAACGACTTCGTCATGCCAGCCAAATGGCGCGCCGCCTATCACCGCGACATGATCGCGCTTGCCGAGAAGCATGGCTTCGCATGGTCCATGTGGGGCTATGGCGGCGCGTTCGGCGTGGTGGAGGAGTTCGAGGGCCGACCGGCGGAGGGGGATGTGCTGGGGGTGGTGCGCGGGCTGCCGTAACGGCGAACGCGCACTGTGAGAGGGGACCAGTTTACTTAACTCGGCTCGCATCCCTCTCCCGTTCCGTACCCTAGGAGTTGCCGAACGAGGTAACCTATCTCCGGACCGACACCGGCGCTACTTACCCTCCCCCGCGTCATCTTGGGATATCCATGCCTGCCAGCGCGCGACAAACTCTTCCCATTCGAGCACCTCCTTTGGCCAGTGCGCCGGCCAGTCGGGGTGCTCCGGCGTGACACCGCCGGGCAGGTTAACGCTGGCGTCTCCGAACATCGCGACGATCTGCTCCCTTGACAGCGCCACCTCCGACAGGTCGACATCCTTCACGGTCGCTTTTGACGCCTTTGCGTTCGTGAAGGATGTCGACCTGTCGACCCCCGCCCCTGAGAGGTTCGCGCCATTGAGCCCCGCCCCTATGAGGTACGCGCCATTAATCCCCGCCCCTGAGAGGTTCGCGCCATTGAGCCCCGCCCCTGAGAGGTTCGCGTCATTGAGCCCCGCCCATGTGAGGTCCGCGCCATTGAGCCCCGCCCCTGAGAGGTTCGCGCCATTGAGCCCCGCCATTATAAGATTCGCGCCCTCCAGTCGCGATTCCGCGAAGTTCGCGTGGTCGAACCATCCCTTCGACAGATCGGCGCCCGCAAGGTTGGTCCCGCGCAGGTCGAGCCGGTAGGGGCGCGCGACATCGCGCCAGGCATACAGCTTTGTTCGCCAGCCCGCATTGTCCTCTCGCCATTTCTCGATGGCTGCGGCGTCCTCGCTGAGCGGATATGGCGGATACGCCCCGACGGCTTCTTCGTATGCCGGTGCGCCGCCGCTTTCGCGCGCCCGCTGCCGTTGGCCGCGTCGGCCGATGACGGTGAGCGCCACCTGGATGTCCTCGCGGGGCCGGACCGGACCGTCATCCGCGCCGCGAATGGCTAACGCCTGGCGGAGTTCTTCCTTCCAGGTTTCGAGCGCCTTCATCGACCCGTCGATGTCCCCGAGGTCGAACTCCGGCGGTTCCGGCAGCACCGGCGCCTGCGACGCAGGCGCGTTCTCGCGGATGTAGGCGCAGAGGATCTCCATGATCTGGATATGGTCGCGCAGGCTGTCCTGCGCGATCCGCTCCAGCGCGTAGATGGCGCCGATGCGAACCTCCAGGTTGGGGCGCGTGCGCTCGACCGTCTCGCGGTCGACGAGGTCCGCCCCGTCCGGCCCCTTGTCGACCACCAGCCGCCCCTCGGCGTCGCGCAGCCATCCTCCGTCGTCGCCCTTGCGGTAGCGTGGCGTCTCGATCACCTGCTTTACAGTCTTCTCCGCCCCCAGCCCCTCGACCGCCTTGTTGATGCGGTCGGTGATCATGCCTTGTTCGGCCACGTTCACCGTCTTCTGCGCCACGATCGCGCGCCAGATGACGAAGGGCGCGCCGAGGATCGCCACGACCAGCACGCCCGCCGCCGCCGCGCTGCTCGTGAGGCCCGACCCCTCGGCGGTCGCGACCGCCGGCCCGCCCCGGATCGCGACGAGGAGCAGCGAGAACGCCGCCCCGATGGCCAGCACCACCAGCGCAGCCACGACCGGGACGAGCGCGAGGAGAAGCCAGGTGAAAGCGTGCAGCACCGGCCGGTCGTCGGCGTCCCGCCGCGCCAGCCCGAGCCGGTCCATGCGTGCGACGAGGGCCTTGTGCCAGCTCTCCCGCGTCGCCCACAGATGCGCCAGCCACGCCGCAATGCCGATCAGCGCCGCCGCGAACAGGATCGCGCCGAAAAAGCTCCAGCCGTACAGCGAAAAGGGCAGCGTCAGCGTGATGCTGATCGGTTCCGAACCGCCCGCCAAGGGAACCGCTGGTGTCGTCATCCCCGGTTGCATCCCCCCTCGCCCACCACCGACTATCGCGGCGGGCGGAGACGCGGTCAAGCACGCGGGCCGCGAGGAGCGAGGAGCGAGGAGCGAGGGGCGAGGGGCGAGGGGCGAGGGGGACAGTTTACTTAATTCGGCAGTCGTCAACGGCATCGCAACCAGAGGCGCGAGCCGAATTAAGTAAACTGTCCCCGGTACTGCGCCCCCCTACTCCTCCTCGAACAGCCGCCCTTGCACTTCGGCCATATTCCGCGGTGGCACGAGACCCATGTGCTTCCAGGCGTTGCCGGTCAGCACCCTGCCGCGCGGGGTGCGCTGGATGAAGCCCTGCTGGATCAGGTAGGGCTCGATGATGTCCTCGATCGCGTCGCGCGGCTCCGAGAGGCCGGCGGCGATGGTCTCGATCCCCACCGGCCCGCCGCCGAAATTCCTCAGGATCATGGAAAGGTAGCGCCGATCGAGGCTGTCGAGCCCCAGCGCGTCGACTTCGAGCCGCGACAGCGCCTCGTCGGCGACGGTGCGGGTGACGCTCTCGGCGCCCGCCACCGAGGCGAAGTCGCGAACGCGCCGCAGCAGCCGGCCGGCGATGCGCGGCGTGCCGCGCGCGCGCCTTGCGATCTCCAGCGCGCCGTCGTCGCTCATCGGCAGCGCCAGGATGCGCGCGCCGCGCCGCACGATGAGTTCCAGTTCCTCGACCGTGTAGAAATCGAGCCGGACCGGAATGCCGAAGCGGTCGCGCAGAGGATTGGTGATCAGGCCGAGGCGGGTGGTGGCGGCCACCAAGGTGAAGCGGGCGAGGTCGATCTTGACCGAACGCGCCGCCGGCCCTTCGCCGATGATCAGGTCGAGCTGGAAATCCTCCATGGCAGGATAGAGGATCTCCTCCACGGCGGGGGAAAGCCGGTGGATCTCGTCGATGAAGAGCACGTCGCGCTCCTCGAGATTGGTCAGGAGCGCCGCGAGGTCGCCGGCCTTGGCGATCACGGGCCCGGAGGTGGAACGGAAGTTCACCCCGAGTTCCTTGGCCATGATCTGTGCCAGCGTGGTCTTGCCCAGCCCCGGCGGGCCAACGAAGAGCACGTGATCGAGCGCCTCGCCGCGCGACTTCGCGGCCTCCACGAAGACCTTGAGGTTGGCGCGCGCCGCCGCCTGGCCGACGAACTCGTCCAGCGACTGCGGGCGCAGAGTGACGTCGACGTCCTCGCCGCGCTTTTCCGGCGTGATCAGGCGGGGGGCGGTGGTCATCGTTGACCGGTATCCGATTTCACCGGCAATGGGTCAATCACCGCGCCAGTTCCTTCAACCCCAGCCGGATCAGCTTCGCCGAATCCGCGCCCTCGCCCGCCGCCTTCATCGCCGCCGCGATCGCGTTCGCCGCGACGTCGCGCGAATAGCCGAGATTGGTCAGCGCCGAGACCGCATCGGCCACCGGGGCCGGCGCCACGCCCTCGCCGAGCTCCTGCTTCAGGCCCATCGTCCCCGACGCGGCGCCCGTATAGGCCGGCGCCTTGTCGCGAAGTTCCGTCACGATGCGCTCCGCCACCTTCTTGCCGACGCCGGGCGCCCGCGCCACCATCGCGACGTCGCGCAGCGCCACCGCGTTGGCGAGTTCGGAGGCCGAGAGCGTCGACAATACGGCCAGCGCAACCTTGGCGCCGACGCCCTGCACGTTGTTCTGCAGCAGCCGGAACCATTCCCGCTCCAGGGCGGACCCGAACCCGTAGAGGCGGATCATGTCTTCGCGCACATAGGTCTCGATGAACAACGTCACCGCCTCGCCGACCCCCGGGAGAGCGGCCAGCGTGCGAGCAGGGCAGAAGGCGACGTAGCCCACGCCATGCACGTCCACGACGCAATGATCCTCTGAGATCTCGTCCAGCGTCCCCTTGAGCTTGCCGATCATGGATGCGTCTCTGGCGAAATGATCTCGAGGGATGGGAAGTAGGTGGCGTAGCGCCTGGAATCGCGGGTTAGCACTGCGTGTCCCTCCACTTCCGCATGCGCCCCGACCAGGAAATCGGGCAGGGTGCGCTCGCGCAAGCCGCCGGCGCGTCGATAAGCCCGATGGGCCTGCCCAGCGCGAAAGGCGACTTCGAACGAGAGAGACAGCTTTTCCAGAACGAGGCCGGAAAGTGCGCGGCTCAACGCCTCCGGCGAAGCGAAGCTGGCGCCGATCTCGGACCAGATGATGGGATTGACCACCAGCGGCCGCTTGCCGCCCAGTTCGACGAGCTTGCCCGCGGACCATTCCGCCGTGTCGCTTCCAAGCATCACGTCGAAGAAGATGTTGGAATCAACGAGAACCGAGGTCATCGCGCTCGCCCCGGACAGTATCGAAATACTCGTCGGCCGTCATTCCCCCCAAATCCAACGTGCCAGCCACTCGGGAGGTCCACTTGCGGATGGATTCGGCCCGTTCGACATCCCGCTCACCGGGGGGCGAGAGGCGAAGTATCACCTCGCCGTCATTGTCGTTGACGAACTCCACCTCCGAGCCCGGCTCGATGCCGAGCTGGTCGCGGATTTCCTTGGGAATAGTCACCTGGCCTTTGGACGTGACGCGCATGGTAATACCTCTTCGGTATTACCTACGCATCACGATAGAACAAGTCAAGAACAAACCGTCATGCGACGCGCGCGGCGGCGGCAGCCAGTCTCCCCGTCACGCTCTGCCGGTGATGCGCGTGGCAGATCGCGATCGCCAGCGCGTCGGCGGCATCGTCGGTATCGAACACGGCGCGCGGCATCAGCACCTTTACCATCATGTGGATCTGCTTCTTGTCGCCGTGCCCCACGCCGATCACGGACTTCTTCACCGCGTTCGGCGCATATTCGGAGACCCTCAGCCCCGCCTTCGCCGGAACCAGCATGGCGATCCCCCGCGCCTGGCCGAGCTTCAGCGTGGCGACCGCATCCTTGTTGACGAAGGTCTGCTCCACCGCCGCTTCGTCGGGCATCTCCGCGTGGATGATCGCGGCCAGACCGTCATGCAACGCGCACAGCCGGGAGGCGAGGTCTGCCTTGGCGTCCGAGACGACCGTACCGGCACCGACGAAGCGCAGCGTGTTCCCGCAGGTCTCCACGATGCCCCAGCCGGTGCGGCGCAGGCCGGGATCTATGCCGATGATGCGAATCGTTTCAGCCATGGACCTACTCTATGCGGGCGCAGGACCATTGCCATCCGGATGTGAACAAATATGAAACAAAACCGTGTCGCCCGATCGACCGGGCCGGCGCGGAACCATCTTTCCCGCAGCCCTCGCGGCCTGCTTACCGGGAGGCTCCCGCCCTGCTTCCGCCGCTCCCCGAACTAGAGACCGCCCTTATCCTGCTCCTCGCGACGGTCTTCGTCGCCGGCGTGGCGCGGGGGCTTTCGGGCTTCGGCACCGGGATGATCGTCGCTCCCGTGGCGGCCGCGCTCTACGGTCCGCGCGTCGCGCTGGTGGTGATCGTCATCATGGACTCGCTCCCGGTCCTGCCCATCACCCTGCCGGCCTTGAAGATCGCGCGATGGAAGGAGGTCCTGCCGGTGGCGCTCGGCCTGGCGCTGTTTCTCCCGGCGGGCGTCTACGTGCTCAAGCACGGCGACCCGGTCGCCCTGCGATGGTTCATATCGCTGGCGATCCTCGCCTGCGCGGCGGCGCTGTGGAGCGGGTGGCGCTATCGCGGGCCGCGCGGCGCGCCGGTTTCCTTCGCGGTCGGAGGCGTCGCAGGGCTTCTGTCCGGCATCGCCTCCATCCCCGGACCTCCGGTCATCATCTACTGGCTTGCATCGAACCTGCCCGCCGCGATCATGCGCGCGAACCTCCTGACCCTCTTCTTCGTCGGCGAGGGCCTCTCGATCGTCAATCTGTGGGCGGCAGGGCTCTTCGAAGCGGACGCCGTGATGCTCGGGGTCGTGGCGTCGCCAGTCTATTTCGCCGGCCTGGCGACCGGCTCGCGCCTCTACGGGCTGGCCAGCGACACGGTCTACCGCCGCGTCACCTTCCTTCTCATCGTCGCAGCCGCGATCCTGGCGCTGCCGGCGATGCAGCCACTTTTCGCCGCGATCGCCGGAGCGGTCGAGGGAGCCTAGGTCCGGCCGAAAGCCGTGTGCAGCAGCGTGATCTGGTCGGAAACGGGGTTTGGCCGCGGGGAGGTCTGGACCGGCTCGGCGCCGTGGCCATAGATCTCGTCGTCCATGCGCCGGACCAGCGACTGCAGGCTGAGCGAGCGATCCACCAGCGACTTGAACGCCGCGGGGAGCTCTTCCCATCCCGACGCGCCTTCCTGGGCCGACGCAGTGTCGAGCCGCACCTTGGTCTTTTCGGCGGCGACCTGCTCGCGGGTCATCTCGCCGGAATTGGCGGCGCGCTGGAGAAGGAGCCAGGATGCGATCTGCATGAGGCGGGTGGTCAGCCGCATGGATTCGGCTGCGTAGAGAGTGGCACCGATGCGCGACAAGCCCTTCGCCGCGGCGCGCCCGTCGCCATCGAGATATTCGGCGGTCTGCTCCACCAGCCCCATGCCCTCATCGTAGAGCGGCTTGAAGGAGGCCGAGAAGACGCGGCGCTCGGCGAGCTTGATCGTCGTTGCACTCTGTCTGACAGGCTCACTCATGACACCACCCCTGTTTGCCACCGGTCTCACCGACTGCTCAAACGCTATCACGCGTTCACTGTTCCCGCCCAACGACCGGCAGCGCGAAAATGCGACTTCTCCACGGCGGAGGCAAGCCGTTGTTTAACGAAGGGTTAACGCCGACGCCTTCGTGACGGCCGACGCGGGGCAAAAAAAAGAGCCGCGGAAAGCGGCTCTCAGGAGTTAAACAGGGAGGCGTCAAACAGAGCAGCCCAGCCGCTCGGTCAGAATCCAGAAGACTGGATGGACATAGTAAACACCCGTAAAGCTTAACGCAGGGTTAACGCCTCGAACGAAATCTTCATTCTCTTCAAGACGCCCGGGCCGCGACCATGTCACGCTGCCCGACCGAACCCCACACCACGGGAAGCGCGATCCAGGCAAACATCAGCATTCCCGCGAAGAAACCGAGCGAGGCGACGGCCACCACCGGCTCGATGGCCTCGTTGCCGGCCAGCAGGAAGTAGAGCCCGACGAGCAGAAAAATCCCGCTCACCGACTGGAGCCAGAAATGGACCCGGGCCAGCAGCGACCGGCCGACCGAGGGATAGAGGTGATAGAAGAACCCGAAGACCGCCGACATGAGCCAACCCGCCACCATGGCGTGGGCGTGAACCGGCATCTGGCCGTGGTCGTGGGTGATCGACATGTGCAGCCCCAGCGACATGCCGAGAATTCCGTAGACGATGGCGAGGGTGAAGAAGTTGCGTGCAGCGCCCTGCATTTCGAAAGTTCCTTTCCAGAACGAAGGTCCAGGCGACCGCGCGGCGCCATAGGGCGTCGGGTCGTCTCGGGCGGTCGGTTAGCATGGGATCCGTATCCGCCCCGTGTCTTGTGTACTCGGCTGCGTGACGGGAACTGTTACATTTTCCACAGGACGCTAAAATTCGTCACAGCCCCTCACAGACCCTTCGCCATCTCCCTCAGCCGGAACTTCTGGATCTTTCCCGTCGAGGTCTTCGGGATTTCGGAAAACACCACCTGGCGAGGCACCTTGTAGCGGGCGAGCAGGCCGCGGCAGTGCTCGATGATCTCGGCTTCGCTCGCCGTCCGGCCGGGCCTGAGCTCGACATAGGCGACCGGCGTCTCGCCCCATTTCTCGTCGCTCTTGGCCACCACGCCGCAGGAGGCGACGGCCGGATGCTTGTAGAGCGCGTCCTCCACCTCGATCGACGAGATGTTCTCCCCGCCGGAAATGATGATGTCCTTGGAACGGTCCTTGAGCTGGATGTAGCCGTCCGGATGCATGACGCCGAGGTCGCCCGAATGAAACCAGCCGCCGGCCAGCGCCTCCTCGGTGGCCGGCCGGTTCTTCAGGTAGCCCTTCATGACGATGTTGCCCCGGAACATGACCTCGCCGATGGTCTCGCCGTCTGCCGGCGTCTCGACCATCGTCTCCGGATCCATGACCGTGAGCCCTTCCAGCGCCGCATAGCGGACTCCCTGGCGTGCCTTGCGGGCCGAGCGCGCGCCCTTTTCGAGACCGTCCCATTCGCCCTTCCACTCGTTGACGACGGCGGGACCGTAGGTCTCGGTGAGACCGTAGAGATGCGTCACCGCGAAGCCGGCGTCCGCCATGCCCGAAAGCACGCTTTCCGGGGGCGGCGCGGCGGCGGTGTTGAAGGTTACGGTCTGCGGAAACTCTCGTTTCTCCTCGTCGGGCGCGTTGATCAGCGTCGACATGACCACCGGCGCACCGCAGAGATGCGTCACGCCGTGGTCGGCGATGGCGTCGTACATGGCCTTCGCCCGCACCCAGCGCAGGCACACATGCGCGCCCGCCTGCACGGCCAGCGTCCAGGGGAAGCACCAGCCGTTGCAGTGGAACATCGGCAGGGTCCACAGATAGACCGGATGACGACCCATGCCGGCGTGGATGGTGTTGGCATAGGCCATCAGCGCGGCGCCGCGATGGTGGTAGACCACGCCCTTGGGATTGCCCGTCGTGCCGGACGTGTAGTTGAGCGCGATGGCGTCCCATTCGTCGTCGGGCATCGACCAGGCGAAATCGGCATCGCCCGAACCAAGGAACGCCTCGTAGTCCAGCGTCCCGATGCGCTCGCCCTTTGGAAAGGGAGCGTCGGCGGGATAATGCTGGTCGTCGTAGTCGATGACCAGCGGCTTCACCTTGGTCATTTTCAGCGCCTCCCCGACCACGCCGGAGAACTCGCGGTCGACGATCAGCACCTTCGTCTCGGCATGGTCGAGCTGGAAGGCGATGATGGCCGCGTCGAGCCGCGTGTTGAGCGAATGCAGCACCGCCTTCACCATCGGCACGCCGAAATGCGCCTCCAGCATGGCCGGCGTGTTGGACAGCATCACCGTCACCGTGTCGCCCTTGCCGATGCCCTTCGCAGCCAGCGCGGACGCCAGTTGGCGGGTGCGGGAATAGAAATCACGGTATGTGAGCTTTGCCGACCCATGGATGACGGCAATCTGGTCGGGAAAGGTCCGCGCGGCACGCTCCAGGTAGGTCAGCGGCGTCAGCGGCTGGTGGTTGGCCGGATTTCGCTCCAGCCCCTCGTCGTACATGCCCCCCGCCGCGGCGCGGCCGGAATGCTCCGTGTCCATGCAACCTCCCTTCATTTCATATCCCGGCGCGCGTATATTGCCACTCGTGCCGGTGCCACAGTGACGTGCCGATGGCCGGCTCGCAAGCGGGAGTCTCGCAATGAAGGCGCAGGGATCGAAAGGGCTTTTCGAGAGCATGCCACGCGACACCGGTCGCCAGGCCGTCCTCAAGACCCTGCTCGCCAGCAAGGAACCGGTGAAGACGCGCGATCTGGTCGTGCGGACGCATGAAGCGCATCCGGAAATCCACCTGGACCCGAAGGCCGCATCCGAAATCGTCCAGAGCGCCGTACGCGAAGGCCTGATCGACGTCGCGGGCAAGGGCCAGGAACTGCGCATCCAGCTGACGCCGTACGGAAGCGACGTGGCGAAGAACATCGACTGACAATTGCCGTCATGCGCGAATTGTCCCGCCAAGAGGACTTCGCGCTACTTGCCGACTTGATCAGGGGCGTGGGGGAGTTGGTGGCGATGGATTACCTCGCCGTGTTCATCCTTGCCGCGATCGTCGCGATTGCGGAACTGGTCGCGCGCTACAAGGACAATCCGTCCCGGGCGCTGAGGACCGGGCCGGCGATGCTGTACATCGCCTTCAACGGCGCGATCGGCGTAATCGCGCTCTATCTCACCAAAGTCTTCGCGCCCGATCTCTTCGGCTATAGCGACTGCGTCGCAGCGACCCCGCCCGGCGATTGCGGCAAGGCTCGGTTGTCCATGGTGCTGGCGGCCAGTCTCGGATCGCTGGCGGTCATGCGTTCGGCCTTCGCGCGCGTGACGATCCAGGGCGAGGAACTCGGTGTCGGGCCTTCTGCGATCATCGAGATCTTCCAGCGGGCTCTCGACCGCGAGGTCGACCGGCAGCGGGCATTCCGGAGAATGGACGAACTGCCGCCGGCATTGCGCGACATGCCGCTCGACATCGTCAACACCACGCTGCCGGCTCTCTGCATAGAGTTGATGCAGAACCTCTCCGCCGACGAGAAGCAGGCGCTCGACCAGCGCATCAAGCTGGTTACGGAACTCAAGGTGCATGAGAAGATGCGGCCGCTGATCGTGGCGCTCATCCTGCAGGAGTACGTCGGAAAGGACGTGCTGGTGCGGGCGTTTACGAAGATCGCAGAGGACTACAAGGATGTGCTCGACGAGATACGTGACGCCCGCTCCAACGCCGCAGCACTCGTCAGCGCCGCCGACTTCGGCGGTTCATAGATGCAGTGCGCTGCGATCGATCAGAAGACCGCCACCGCGCCGTCCCACAGCAGTTTCACCGCGACCAGCCCGACCGTCACGTAGGTGAACGAGTAGAATAGCTCCGGCTTCATGCGCTTGACGATGAACACGCCGGCGAGCGTGGCGACGAAGGCCACCGGCATCAGCACGAACGATGCCGAGAGATTGGCTGTATCGAGCTCCCCGAGCGCGAAGTACGGGACGAGCTTCACCGCGTTCATCACGGCGAAGTAGATCACGCTGGTGCCGACATAGACCTTGGGGTCGAGCTTGAGTGGAAGGGCGTAGACCTGGAAGGGCGGGCCGCCGGCATGCGCGACGAAGCTGGTGAAGCCGCTGACAATGCTCCAGACGATCCCCCGCGGGACGCTGTGCGGACGCGCGCTCTCGGCGCGCGACAGCTTCTGCAGGAACCAGCGCGAGACGAAAAGCAGGGTGACGACGCCGAGAATCAGCCGCACCATGTCCGGCGTCACGATCGCGGCCGTCAGCCAGCCGATGCCGATGCCGACCATCGCGCCCGGGAGCATGATCACCAGTGTCCGTCGGTCGAGGAAACCTCGCCACGACCAGAGCGAGACCATGTCCATCAGGACGAGGATCGGCAGCAGGATCGCGGCGGCTTGCACCGGCGGCATGGCGAGCGCCATCAGCGGCACGCCGACCAGCGCCATGGCTCCGCCGAGCCCGCCCTTGGCCAGCCCGACGAGGGCGACTGCCGGGATCGCAACGGCATAGAAGAGGGGATCGGAGAGCAAGGGAGTTATGGGCCGCGCGATGGGAGGAGATGCCCGCTTAGCCGGTTACCGTCGGCATTGCGAGGAGAAACTCGGACGCGAATGCCTCGCCGCGTCTGCTGGCCAAGCGGCGGCATGTCCTTTATGCCCAATTGCCACCACGATCCCGCGCCATAGGCCTGCCGCAGAATGGACCCGATGCAACCGATAATCCCCAACCGCTGCCGGCTCGTGCTGATCGCGCCGCAGGAAGACGATGCGTCCGTGCTGGAAGCGAGCCTCCGCGCCGCGCTTTCGGGCGGAGACGTGGCATCGCTGATACTGCCGCAATACGGGCTCGACGACGCTGCATTCCAGAAGCTGGCGGAGCGGATCGTGCCCTTGGGCCAGGAAGCGGGCGCCGCGGTCATGATCGCCGGCGACACCCGGGTCGCGGCGCGCGTCAAGGCAGACGGCGTTCACGTCGAAGGCGGCCGCGCCGCGCTGGCGGATGCGATCGACCGGCTGCAGGACAAGATGATGGTCGGGACCGGCGGCGCCAAGACGCGCGACGACGCGCTTGAACTCGGCGAACTGCGCCCGGACTACCTGTTCTTCGGCCGCTTCGGCTATGACACGGATCCGCAGCCGCATCCGCGCAACCTGACGCTGGGCCGCTGGTGGGCGGAGATGATCGAGGTTCCCTGCATCGTCATGGGGTCAAGCGAGATCGGCTCGGTTCGTGAGGTCTCGGACACGGGCGCCGAATTCGTGGCCCTGTCGCGCGCCGTGTTCGGGGAAGGCGTCGACCCCGCCGCTGCGGTCGCCGAAGCCAATCGCCTGCTCGACGAGGCCGCCCAGGCACCCGGGAAGGAAACGTGAAGCCGACGGCCCTTCTCATAGCGGCGGCGGTCTGCGCCCTCGTGCCGTCGGGCCTCCTGGCGGCGGAACCCGCCGGAACGAAAGCCTCCAAGCCGGAGAAGGCACTGGAGCAACAGGCCGGCGGGGCGTCCGGTTCGGCCGTCGATCCGACGCGCTTCGGCAAGAAGACCTCCGATCCGGCCTTCGGCGCCTTCCAGCGCGGCCTCTACATCACCGCCTACAATCTCGCCCTTCCGCGCGCCGAGAAAGGCGATCCGGCCGCACAGACGCTGGTCGCCGAGATCCTGTCGCGCGGCCTCGGCGTGGCCCGCAAGCCGGCCGAAGCCGCGGAATGGTACGGCAAGGCCGCGGAAGCCGGCATCCCGGAAGCGCGCTTCCAGTTCGCGCTGATCCTGATCGACGGCAAGTATGCGGGCAAGGACCCGGACCGCGCCTTCGCGCTGATGGAATCCGCCGCCGACACCGGCCACCGGCTCGCCGCCTTCAACCTCGCCCAGATGCTGATCGACCGGGAGCCCGGTCCGCGGGGGCTCGAAAAAGCGATCCCCTGGTACGAGAAGGCCGCGAAGGCGGGGCTGGCCGACGCGCAGTATGCCATGGCGCAGCTCTACGAGAACGGTGTCGGCGGGTTGAACGACGACGCCAAGGCGCTGTCCTACCTCACGCTCGCCGCCCGCCAGAATTTCGACACCGCCCAGCTCGACCTCGCGACCTGGCTGGTCGAGGGCCGTCTCGGAAAGCCCGACTACGAGGCGGGTTTCGCGTGGATGAAGAGGGCCGCCGAAAGCGGCAACGTCGCGGCGCAGAACCGCCTCGCGAAGCTCTACGTCTACGGCCTCGGCACCGAGCCGGATCCGATCCTGGCCGCGGCCTGGTACATCATCGCGCGCCGGGTGGGCCTGCGCGACGTCGAGATGGACGATTTCCTCCAGGGTCTCACGCCCGAGGAGCAGAAGACGGCGATCGAGCGGGCGAACCGGCTGCGCTGACCCGGCGTGTCCCCGAGCAGGCGCTGATCCCTGCTGCCAGAACGGTGTCAGGAGGACCGTGCGATATGTCCCCCGGCCGCGACCCGGCACCACCGAGGGACTTGTCATGAAATTCGCTTCCGTGCGCCTGATCGCCGCCGATATCGAGAAGATGGTCGCCTTCTATGAAAGGGTGACGGAGACGGCCGCCGAATGGCTGGCGCCGCAGTTCGCCGAGATCGTCACGCCGTCGGCGACCCTCGCCATCGGCAGCTCCGAAACCGTGGCGATCTTCGCCGAGGGCAGCGCCGAAGCCTGCGCCAACCGGACCGTCATCATCGAGTTCATGGTCGACGACGTCGACGCCGCCTACGAGCGGCTGAAGGACGGCCTGCACCTGGTGCACCCGCCGAAGACCATGCCGTGGAGCAACCGGTCCGTCCAGTTCCGCGATCCTGAAGGCACGGCGGTGGCCTTGTTCATGCCGCAGACGGATGCGGCCAAGGCGCGTTTCGCCGCGCGGTAGGTTCTTTCGATCGATCTCCGGCCGGGCGGCACGCGCCGCGCCTTGCCGTCCCTGGCGACCTGCTCGGTCGTCCAGGCCCGCGATCCGATAATGGAGGCTCCCTTGCCTCTCCGGGCGATTTGTGGTCTTGGGAGCGCCGAACTGCGCGGCTTGCGCGAAATCCCATTTCCGGAATACCCCAATGGCCAAGATCAACGGCAACGAAATCCGTCCCGGCAACGTCATCGAGCACAATGGCGGCCTGTGGGTCGCGGTGAAGACCAACGCGGTGAAGCCCGGCAAGGGCGGCGCCTACAACCAGGTCGAGCTGAAGAACCTGATCGACGGGACCAAGCTCAACGAGCGCTTCCGCTCCGCCGAGACGGTCGAGAAGGTGCGCCTCGAGCAGAAGGACTTCTCCTACCTCTACGAGCAGGGCGAAGCGCTGGTCTTCATGGACACCGAGAGCTACGAGCAGCTCGAACTGCAGAAGGATTTCGTCGGCGACCGCGCCGCCTTCCTGCAGGACGGCATGATGGTGACGGTCGAGCTCTACGAGGAAAAGCCGATCGGCATCTCGCTGCCCGACCAGGTGGCGCTGACGATCACGGAAGCCGATCCGGTGGTGAAGGGCCAGACGGCGGCCTCTTCCTACAAGCCTGCGATCCTGGAGAACGGCATCCGGGTCATGGTTCCGCCCTTCATCGAGTCGGGCGAGAAGATCCTCGTCGACACGAACGAGATCACCTACATCCGCCGCGCCGACTAGCGGCATTCTCGACAAGGCAGGTTCCGGCTTATGGCGTATTCCGCGCTGATGAGGGTCATGGTGGAGGCCGCGCGCAAGGCGGGCCGCTCGCTCGCGCGCGATTTCGGCGAGGTGCAGAACCTCCAGGTCTCCATGAAAGGCCCGGGCGACTACGTGAGCCAGGCCGACCGCAAGGCCGAGGAGATCATCTACACGGAACTGGCCCGTGCGCGCCCGGGCTACTCCTTCCTGATGGAAGAGCGCGGCGTGGTGGAGGGCGAGGACGCCCAGCACCGCTGGATCGTGGATCCGCTCGACGGCACCACGAATTTCCTGCACGGCATCCCGATGTTCGCGATTTCGATCGCGCTGGAACGCCAGGGCCAGTTGACGGCGGGCCTCGTCTACAATCCCGCCATGGACGAACTCTACACCGCCGAACGCGGCGGCGGAGCCTTCATGAACGACCGCCGGCTGCGCGTCGCAGGCCGCTCTAAGCTTTCCGACTGCGTCATCGGCAACGGCATCCCCCATCTCGGCCGAGGCCACCACGGCAATGCGCTGATCGAACTGCGCAACGTCATGGGCGAGGTCTCGGGCATCCGCCGCATGGGCTCGGCAGCCCTCGACCTCGCCTACGTCGCCGCGGGCCGCATGGACGGCTTCTGGGAGAACGGGCTCTCGCCGTGGGACATGGCGGCCGGCATTCTGATCATCCGCGAGGCGGGCGGCTTCGTCAGCGACAGGGACGGCGGTGCCGCCATGCTGGACACAGGCGGCATCGTCGCCGGCAACGAGGCGATCCACCGGGCGCTGCTCAAGCAGCTCAAGAAACCGGCGACCGCGGCGCGCTAGCCGCCGGGCTCCTCGCTCTTTTCCCTGACCTCAGGCCGCGGTCCAGCCGCCGTCGACCGACAGCGTCGTGCCGGTGATCTGCGCGGCATCCTCCGAACACAGGAACGCGGTCGCTCCGGCGATCTGCTCGACCGTCGCGAACTGCTTCGACGGCTGCTTTTCGAGAATGATGTCGCGGATCGTCGTCTCCCGGTCCAGCCCGGCCTCGCGCGCGCGGTCGTCGATCTGTGTCTCGACCAGCGGGGTGAGCACGAAGCCGGGGCAGACGGCGTTGCAGGTCACGCCCTCGCCGGCGAGTTCCAGCGCGATCGTCTTGGTCAGACCGACGACCCCGTGCTTGGCCGCCACGTAGGCCGACTTGTTGGGCGAGGCGCGCAGTCCGTGCGCGGAAGCGATGTTGACGATGCGCCCCCATCCGGCCGAACGCATCGCCGGGATCGCCGCGGCCGAGGTGTGGAAGGCCGAGGACAGGTTGATCGCTATGATCGCGTCCCACTTCTCCACCGGAAACGTCTCGACCGGCGACACATGCTGGATGCCGGCATTGTTGATCAGGATGTCGACCGCGCCGAACCGCTCGATGCTCTTCTCCACGAGCGCCCGGCATTCGTCGGGCTTCGACATGTCGGCGCGCATGTAGATTGCGTCCACGCCGTGTTTCTCGGCCAAGCCGGAAGCGATCGCATGATCCGCCTCGGTATCGGTGAAGGAGTTCACGACGACGTTGCAGCCGCCGGCGGCGAGGCGCTCGGCGATGGCCAGACCTATCCCCGATGTCGAACCGGTTACGACGGCGGTCCTCCCGGCTTGGCGTGGCGCTGTCATGGTCGGCATTCTCCCTGCGTTGCGCCGCCATATTGCGTCGCGGCAGAAAGAACGCAATGCAGCAGAAACACTTACCGCTCCGGTCGCCGCTCGCGATTGCTCGGAAAATGGCCTACCCGGGCTTGGCGGGACGCTCCAACCCGCTATGACATGGAGGAGGAGAGATTTCAGCGGTCAGGAAGGACATCGTCGCGGTGCCGGAACGGACATCCTCGCTTGTGCCGTTCGAGCACTCCGTTTTCAGGAACGTGTGGGTGGCGAGCCTCGCGTCGAACCTCGGCGCGCTGATCCAGGCGGTCGGCGCGGCGTGGCTGATGACCTCGATCGCGGCGTCGGCCGACCTCGTCGCGCTGGTCCAGGCCTCCACGACGCTGCCGGTGATGATCTTTTCGCTCGCATCCGGCGCGCTCGCGGACAGCTTCGATCGCCGCCGCGTCATGATCGTGGCGCAGCTGTTCATGCTGGTGATCTCGGTCGCGCTGGCGTTGTTCGCGTGGCTCGGCACGATGTCGCCCTGGCTTCTGCTCGGCTTCACCTTCCTCATCGGCTGCGGCACGGCGCTCAACAATCCGTCCTGGCAGGCGTCCGTGGGGGACATGGTGCCGCGCTCGGCGCTGCCGGCGGCGGTGGCGCTCAACAGCGTCAATTTCAACCTGACGCGCAGCGTCGGCCCCGCGATCGGCGGACTGATCGTGGCAACGGCGGGGGCGGCCGCCGCCTTCGCGATCAATGCCGTGAGCTACCTGCCGCTGATCTTCGTGCTGTCGCGCTGGAAACCCGACGTCCAGCCCAACACTCTGCCGCCGGAACGCATGTGGACGGCCATGACCGCCGGGCTCCGATACGTGGCGATGTCGCCGCATATCGAGAAGGTGCTGCTGCGCGGCTTCGTGTTCGGCTTCACCGCGGTCGCCATGCTGGCGCTGCTGCCGCTGGTGACGCGCGACATGCTGGACGGCGGAGCGCTGCTCTACGGCCTGATGCTCGGATGTTACGGCATCGGCGCGGTCGGTGGCGCGTTCCTCGGCGGCCGGCTGCGGGAAGTGCTGTCCAACGAGACGATCGCGCGGATGGCCTTCATGGGGTTCGCCGTCTCGGCCTCGGTGACCGCGTGGAGCAGCCATGCCTGGCTGACCGGGCTCGCGGTCGCCCTCGGCGGCGCGTGCTGGGTCCTGGCGCTTGCGCTCTTCAACGTCACCGTCCAGCTTTCGACGCCGCGCTGGGTCCTCGGACGCGCGCTGGCGCTCTACCAGACAGCGACCTTCGGCGGCATGGCGCTCGGAAGCTGGGTCTGGGGCCTCGTGGCGGAGGAATACTCCATCTCATCGTCGCTGCTGGCGGCGGCGACCTTCATGGTCGTCGGGGCTGGGATCGGGCTGCGCCTCGCCCTCCCCGACCGCTCCTCGCTCGACCTCGACCCGCTGAACCGCTGGAAGGCGCCGCCGCTGGCGCTCGATCTCCAGTCGCGCAGCGGCCCGATGGTGATCCTGATCGAATACGTCATCCGGGAAGAGGACGTCCCGGCCTTCCTCGACGCCATGGCCGAGCGTCGTCGCATCCGGCGCCGCGATGGCGCGCGGCAGTGGGAACTGATGCGCGACACCGAGAAGCCGGAGCAGTGGATCGAGAGTTTCCACGTCCCGACCTGGCTCGACTACGTGCGTCACAACCAGCGCACGACCAAGGCAGACGCGTCCGTCAGCGACACGATCCGCGCACTCCACAGCGGCGCCGAGCCGCCGAGGGTCCACAGGATGGTGGTGCGCCCGGCGACCCGCCAGCGCGCCGCGAGGGATCCGAAGCCGCACGACGATCTCCACTGACGCGGCAAGGTATGGGCCGACCTGCCGTCGGCCGTCTCTGTGTCAGTTTCGGCCAGACATCCGCCGGATCACTCGGCGGGTGCGGCATGCGACTCGAAGGACGGCATCTCCGGTTCGGGCGGCAGGTCGCGCGAGGCCAGGAAGGTGTAGAACATCGGCACCACGAACAGCGTGAACATGGTTCCGACGATGAGGCCGGTGAAGATGACGAGGCCCATTGCCGAGCGCGCGGCCGCACCCGCGCCCGAGGCGGTGATGAGCGGCACCACGCCGAGTGCCATGGCGGCGGTGGTCATCAGGATGGGGCGCAGCCGCGTCTTGGCCGAGGCGATGATCGCCTCGCGCCGGCCGAGCCCGTGCATGTGACGCTGCTGGTTGGCGAACTCCACCAGAAGGATTCCGTGCTTGGTGATAAGGCCGACGAGCGTGATCAGACCGACCTGCGTGTAGATGTTCAGCGTGCCAATTCCCAGGTTCAGCGGCAGGATCGCGCCGAAGATCGACAGCGGCACCGACATCAGGATGATCAGGGGATCGCGGAAGCTCTCGAACTGCGCCGCCAGAACGAGGTAGATGACCACGACGGCGAGCGCGAAGGCGATGATGATGGTGTTGCCCTGCTGGCTCTCGATGCGCGACTGGCCCGAATAGTCGATGAAGAAGCCGTCCGGCAGAAGCGGCCGGGCGATCTCCTCGATCGTCGTCAGGCCGTCGCCGCTCGATACGGTCGGGATCGGCAGGGCCGAAATGGTCGCTGCGTTGAGCTGGTTGAACTGCTCGATGGAGGCCGGCGAGGCATTGGTGGAGATGGAGACCACGGCCGAGAGCGGCACCATCTCGCCGGAGACCGAGCGGATGAAGAAATCCCCCAGCCGCTCGGGATTGTTCCGGAACGCCTGCGGCACCTGCATGATGATGTCATAGCTGTTGGAATCGCGGTCGAACTGGGCGACGGACCCGCCGCCGACGAGCAGCGCCAGCGTCGACCCGATATCGCTGATCGGCAGGGAGAGCGCAGCGGCGCGGTCGCGGTCGATCGTCACCGTGATCTGCGGCGCGTCGAAGGAAAGCGAGTTCTGAACGACGATGAAGCGGCCGGACTGCTGCGCCTCGAGGCGGATCTTTTCCGCCACCTCGTAGACCCGCGCGGGATCGCCCGTTGAGCGGATCACGACCGAGATCGGCAGCCCGCCCCCGGTGCCCGGCAGCGAAGGCGGGGCGAAGACGAGCGCCTGGACGCCCGCCACCTTGGAGAGCCGCGCCTGGATGTCGGCCTGTATCTCCTTTTGCGAGCGGTCCCGCTCCGACCAATCCTTCAGCGCCCAGACGGAAAAGCCGGAATTCGTCTGCCCGCCCGAGCCGACGATGGAGAAGTTGGCCTTGACCTCCGGGACGTCGCTGGTCAGATCGCGGATCTGGTCGACATAGAGCTGCGTGTATTGGGTGGTGGCATAGCGGGGCGCGGTGATGAGCGCGAACAGGGCACCCGAATCTTCCTCCGGCGCCAGTTCGGTGGTGGTCTTGAAGAACATGAAGCCCGTGACCGAGACGAGGGCGATGACGACGAGCAGCGTGACCGGCCGATACTTCAACGAGCCGCCGACCCAGCGCTCGTAACCGTTGGCGAAGCGGTCGAAGAAGCGGTCGACCGCCTTCTGGAAGCGGCTGTGGTTGCCGGCCTTCAGGATGCGTGCCGACATCATCGGCGTGATGGTCAGCGCGACGATGCCCGAGATGATAACCGAACCCGCCAGGGTGAACGCGAATTCGCGGAACAGAGAGCCGGTGAGACCGCCGGTGAACATCAGCGGAGCGAACACTGCCGCGAGCGTGATCGTCATGGCCACGATCGAGGATGTGATCTCCGCCATCCCCTTGTAGGCGGCCTGGAAGGGCGGCAGTCCCTCCTCGATGTGCCGGTGGATGTTCTCCACCACCACGATCGCGTCGTCGACGACGAGGCCGATCGCCAGCACCATCGCGAGCAACGACAGGAGGTTGATCGAATAGCCCATCATGAACAGGAGGAAACAGACGCCGACCAGCGACAGCGGAATCGTGATTACCGGCATCACCACCGAGCGGAACGATCCCAGGAACAGGAGGATGACCACGACGACGATCGCGACCGCCTCGGCGATCGTCTTGAAGACCTCCTCGATGGAGGCGCTGATGGTTTCCGTCGAATCGTAGACCAGCTCGATCGTCATGCCGTCGGGCAGGCTGGCGCTGATCGCGGGCAGTTCGGCGATCACGTCGGCCGACGTGTCGAGCGGATTGGCGGAGGGCGTGGGGAAGATGCCGATGAAGGTGCCTTCCTCGCCGTTGAAGTTGACGACCGTATCCTCGCTCTCCGCCGCCAGTTCGACATCCGCCACGTCGAAGAGCCGCACGATGCCGTCCTCGTCGGATTTCAGCGGCAACTGTCCAAAAGCCTGCGGGTCCTGCAGCGTGGAGCGGAGGGTGATCGAGTTCGAAACGAAGGCGTTCTGGGTCTTGCCCGGCGCGGACAGGAAGTTCGAGGAGCGGATGGCGGCCAGGACGTCGGACGCCGTGAGCCCACGCGAGGCGAGCTTGATCGGGTCGATCCAGACCCGCATCGAGTATTCCTTGGCGCCGAGCACCTGCACGTCGGCGACGCCCTCGATGGTCGACATGCGCGGGCGGATGACGCGCTGGATGTACTCGGTCAGTTGCTCGGCGGTCATGTTCGGGTTCTGCATCGCCATGTACATGATGGCGAACTGCTGGCCCGTTCCCTTGACGATGACCGGATCGTCGGCGTCGGAAGGCAACTGGCCGCGAACCTGGTTGACCTTGGCGATCACCTCGGTCAGCGCGGCGTCGGGATTGGCGCCGAGCTGCATCTGCACGGTGACCACTGAGGCCGAGGGACGGCTCTGCGAGGTCACGTAGTCGATGTTCTCGGTGGTCGAGACGGCGGCCGAGATCGGCGCCGTGATGAACCCCTGGATGAGATCGGCGCTCGCGCCCGGATAGGTCGTCGTGACGGTGATCACCGTCTCCTCGACCTTCGGGTACTGCCTGACCGACAGGCTGAAGATGCCCTGCGCGCCGAGAAGCAGGATCAGGAAGGCGAGCACGGTCGACAGGACCGGCCGGCGGATGAACACGGTGGATATATTCATTGCGCGGGCGCCTGCTCGGCCGTCAGCTGCGGCTGGACAGTGTTGTCGACGACGACGGGAGAGCCATTGTTGAGCCGGTTCTGACCGGCCGTCACGACGAGGTCGCCCGTGTTCACCCCCTCGGTGATCTCGACCCGGCCATCGGAACGTCGTCCGGTTTTCACGAAGACCTGGCGCGCGACCAGGCCGTCCGCCGCCTCACCGGAAGCATCTTCGGCGGGCCGCACGACATAGACGTAATCGCCATAGAGACTGACGACGACCGCCGTCTGTGGAATGGCGATGACGTCGTCTTCCTGCGGCAGCACCACGCGCACCTGCACGAACTGGCCGGGCGCCAGCTTGCCGTCGGGGTTCGATATCTCGGCGCGGATCAGCACCAGCCGGGTCGACGGGTCCACCTTCGGTTCGATGCCGGTGATCTTGCCGGTGAACGGCATGTCGTTCTCGGTCACCCCGAAGCGGACCGGCTGGCCGATCTCCACCTGGTCGAGGCTCTGCTCGGGCACGGAGAAGTCCGCGCGCAGGACGTCGAGGTTCTGCAGCGTGGCGACCACCGTCCCGGGCGCGATGTACTGCCCGACGTCGATCCGCGGAATACCGAGCGTACCGCCGAACGGCGCCACCAGGCGCTTCTGCTCCAGCACCGCCTCCAGCTTGTCGACCTGAGCGGCCGAGGCCGACGCGGACGCCTGCGCCTGTTCGACCGACGTTTCCGAACCGACGCCGCGCTTCTGGAGCTCCTGCGCGCGCGTCAGGCTCTGCTCATCGAGCGCCGCCTGCGCGCGCTGGGCCGCCAGATCGGCCGCCTGCTGCGTGTCGTCGAGCTGCACGAGCAGATCGCCCTTCTCGACCTTCTCGTTGGCCTCGAAGTTGATCTCCTCGACGACGCCGGCGATCTCCACCGAGAGATCGACGCCGCGCGAGGCGCCCACGGTCCCGATCGCCTGGATGCCCGGCGTCCATGTCGCCGGCTCGACCTCCACGGTGGACACGGTCGTCGGGGCGACGGGCATGTCGGCGAAGAACTGATCGATCGCGTTGTCGCGGAACATGTTGAAGCCGACGATCCCTCCCACGACGATAACCAGCAGAACGATTGCGATGAGAAGACGTTTGATCACGAAGGGCTCCGCGACGGGATTCGAGCGGCGGGACACATGCCGGTGCGGCATCATCCCACAGAGGAGGCGCTTGATAACTGTACCGTCTGGACGGTAATGTCAATCACGACCACGCCTGAGGGAGGACGCAGGTTGAGCACCACCAAAGCAAATTCGCGTGAACGGATCCTTGCGGCAGCTGCGGAAGTTGCGCGCAATGCGGGTCCGGGGAGCCTTTCCCTCGACGCCATCGCGCACCAGGCCGGCGTGTCGAAGGGAGGGCTGCTCTACAACTTCCCGAGCAAGGCCAAGCTCCTTCAGGGGCTGGTGGAAAAGCACCTCGCAGAGATGGAGCAGTCGCTCGATGCCGCGGCGGCTCGTGGGGAACCGCTGCTTGCAGCCTACATGCGCCTGATGAAGAGCAGTTCGGTGGAGGACCGCCCGCCGGCCTCCTGGATCTTTTCCGCCATCGCCGAGGATCCGGAGTTCCTGGCGCCGATCAACCAGTTCCGGCGGCGGCTCCTGGCGCGGCTTCGCGCCGAGACGGACGATCGCGCCGGCGTCCTCGTCGCCTTCTTCGCCATGGAGGGCCTTCAGTGCATGAAGCTCTTCGACGACGAACTGCTCGACGCCGAGGACCGCCGCCTTCTCATCGAACGGGCGCACGAAGTCGCCGGCGGCGGGTCCTGATGCCCATGACGACGCCGTGCCGACACAGGATCGTCGTCATTCTGCTTCACGCTTGACATGGCGGAGGTGCTCCGCCACCTGAATTGCATCCCGAACCGTCGCGGAGCCGACAAATGAACGCCATTGCGCCGATCCAGAAGGCCGCCGGGCAAGGTCCCGCGCCGCGCCGCCAGTCCGTCGGCGTCGATGTCGCCGGCGTCCTGGTCGGCGGCTCGGCACCCGTCGTCGTGCAGTCGATGACCAACACCGACACGGCCGACATCGACGCGACCGTCGCGCAGGTGGCGGCTCTCCAACGCGCCGGATCGGAGATCGTGCGCATCACCGTCGACCGCGACGAGAGCGCGGCGGCCGTGCCGCGCATCCGTGACCGGCTGGGGCGGCTCGGCATCGACGTGCCGCTGGTCGGCGACTTCCACTATATCGGCCACAAGCTTCTGGCCGACCATGCCGCCTGCGCGGAGGCACTGGCCAAGTATCGCATCAATCCGGGAAACGTCGGTTTCAAGGAGAAGAAGGACCGCCAGTTCGCGGCGATCGTCGAAACAGCGATCCGGTACGACAAGCCGGTCCGGATCGGCGTGAACTGGGGGTCGCTCGACCAGGACCTGCTGACGCGGCTGATGGACGAGAACCAGAACGCCGGTTCGCCGCTGACGGCGGTGGAGGTGATGCGCGAGGCGATCGTCCAGTCGGCTCTGCTGTCCGCCGAACTCGCCGAGGAGATCGGGCTGCCGCGCAACCGCATCATCCTGTCCGCCAAGGTCAGCCAGGTGCAGGACCTGATCGCCGTCTATGCCGAACTCGCCCGCCGCTCCGATCACGCGCTGCATCTCGGCCTGACGGAGGCCGGCATGGGCACCAAGGGCATCGTCGCCTCGTCGGCCGCCATGGGCATCCTCTTGCAGCAGGGCATCGGCGACACGATCCGCATCTCGCTCACGCCCGAGCCCGGCGGCGACCGCACGCGCGAGGTGCAGGTCGCCCAGGAACTGCTCCAGACCATGGGCTTCCGCCAGTTCGTGCCGATCGTCGCCGCCTGCCCCGGCTGCGGACGCACCACCTCCACCGTGTTCCAGGAACTCGCCCAGAATATTCAGGACGATCTCCGCCGCAACATGCCGGTCTGGCGCGAGAAGTATCCGGGCGTCGAGGAACTCAAGGTCGCGGTGATGGGCTGCATCGTCAACGGACCGGGCGAATCCAAGCATGCCGACATCGGCATCTCGCTTCCCGGAACCGGCGAAACGCCGACCGCTCCGGTCTTCATCGACGGCCGCAAGGCCGCGACCCTGCGCGGCCCGGCGATCGCGGCGGAGTTCCAGCAGATGGTCGCCGACTACATCGAACAGCGCTTCGGCACCGGCGGGCGCGCTGCGGGGTAGAGCCGTGCGGTCGCGGACCGTATGGGCGCGGATAGTCCTGGCCGCATCCGCCCTCGTTTCGCCGCCGGCATGGGCCGATCCTCCCGGACCGCGTCCGAAGGGGCCGCAGCCGGTCACCGTCGAGCGCATCTGCGACCTGATCGAAACGCACGCGAAAAGCAACGAGCTTCCCCCGGATTTCCTCGCGCGGCTGATCTGGAAGGAAAGCCGGTTCGACCCGAACGCGGTCAGCCCGGCCGGAGCGGAAGGGATCGCGCAGTTCATGCCCGGAACCGCGCAACTGCGGGGCCTGGCAGACAGCTTCGACGTCGAACAGGCGATCCCGGCTTCCGCCGCCTACCTGGGCGAGCTCAAGACAGGGTTGGGCAATCTCGGCCTCGCCGCGGCCGCCTACAATGCCGGCGAAGGCCGCGTCGGACGCTGGCTCCGGCAGGGCGGATTCCTGCCGCTGGAGACGGAGAACTACGTCCTCGACATTCTGGGCGAGCCCGCCGAGAACTTCATCGGCCGCACCCAGCCCGTGGTCGTCCCGCCGCTCCAGAAGGAAAAGACTTTCGAAGAGTCCTGCGAAGCGCTTCCGGTCACCATGAGCGCCACCGTGCCGATGGCCTCGGTGCACGTGAAGCCATGGGGCATCCAGGTCGCCGGGAATTTCCGGCGCGCGGCAGCCGTGAGGCAATACCAGCGGGTGAAAGCGCGCTTCCCGGCGCTGCTTTCGGACCACGAACCGGTGGTGAGCCGCATACGCAGCCCGATCGGCCGGCGCGGCATCTATGCGGTGAGGATCGGCGCCGACGACCGCGCAGAGGCGAACGCGATCTGCCGTCAGTTGCGCGGTGTGGGCGGTTCCTGCGTGGTGCTGCGCAACCGGTAGAGGCAGCCGCTCAGGCCGTGCGCGCCATCTCGCCGCCGCCGATCCAGGTTTCCACCTTCAGCGACAGCTTGTTGGGAGAGACCGGCTTGGAGAGGTAGTCGTCCATGCCCGCTTCCAGGCATTTCTCCTTGTCGCCCTTCAGCGCATGGGCCGTGATTCCAATGATCGGGGTGTGCACGCCGGTCCCCCGCTCCGCCTCGCGGATCGCGCGGGTGGCTTCCAGCCCGTTCATCTCCGGCATCGAGACATCCATGAGGATGATCTTCGGCTTGAGCAGCCGATGCATCTCGACCGCCGACCGACCGTTGCCGGCGATGCGGTAGCTCAGCCCCAGGCCTTCGAGAATCTGGCGGAGCACCAGCTGATTGACCTCGTTGTCCTCGGCGACAAGGACGTCCAGCTGCCCCGGCTTGTTGATGGTCTGGGCGGAGATTCGCCGCTCGGTCGGCTCGACCAGCCGTACGCGGGAGGGAAACGGAACCGTCTCCGAGTTCCGAGGCGGCAGGATCTCCGTCCTCGCCCTCTGCATCACCGACACGAGCGTCTCGAGCAGCGCCGAGGAACGCGCCGGCTTGTGAAGATGCGCGGCGATGCCGAATTCGATGGCCAGGCGCGCGGTCTGTGCCTGGTCCACCGACGTCAGAAGCACGACCGGAACCGGAGCAATCTTCGGATTGTCCCGGATGGACTTTGCCACCTCACCGCCGTTCATGCCCGGCATCTGATAGTCCAGGATGACGCAGTCGACCGGGATGCCGAGCTGCCGTGCACGCTCCAGGAAGGCGATGCCGACCGCTCCGCTCTCGACAGCCGCGCAGTCGAAACCCCAGCTCTTGAGCTGTTCGACGAGAATGTCGCGATTGACCGGGTTGTCGTCGATCGCAAGCACCCGCGCACCTGTGACGTCGACCGGGACGACCGGTCTGGACGCGACACCCGAATTGTCGACCGGCAGCGAAATGGTGAACGAGAAGGTCGATCCCTCCCCGACCGAGCTCTCCACCGCGATCTTCCCGCCCATCAGTTCCACCAGCCGCGAGGCGATGGCGAGCCCCAGCCCGGTTCCCTCGTGCCGGCGGGTCGACGAGGCATCGACCTGTGCGAACTTGTCGAACACCGCGGACAACTTGTCCCGCGGAATGCCGATGCCGGTGTCCTCGACGCGCAGCGTGATGTCCACGGTCTCTCCGCGCACCGTGCCGGAGATATCGACCAGGACATGTCCCTTCTCGGTGAATTTCACGGCGTTGCCGACCAGGTTGGTGGCGATCTGGCGGAAGCGGCCGACGTCTCCGACGACCGAAACCGGCAGCGCTGGATCGACCCGGACGATGAGTTCGAGGTCCTTCTCCGCGACCTTTGCCGAAACCAGCGTCGCGACGTCCTCGATCGCCTCGCCGATGCGGAACGGCGCGGGATCGAGTTCCAGCTGCCCGGCATCGATCTTGGAGAAGTCGAGGATGTCGTTGATGATCGTCAGCAGCGAATTACCCGACTTCAGGATGACGTCGACGAACATCGACTGCCGCTTGTCGAGTTCCGTACGCTCCAGCAGTTCCGCCATGCCCATCACCCCGTTCATCGGGGTGCGGATCTCGTGGCTCATGTTCGCCAGGAATTCCGACTTGGCCCGGTCGGCGGCCTCGGCCTTCAGCTTGGCGCCTTCCACGGTTTCCTTCGCCCGGCGCAGGTCTTCGTGCGATGCATAGATGTTGCGCATCATCGGCTCGAAGATACGCAGCCCGACGAGCCCGCCCGCCGCGATCATGACGATCGCCACGACGAGCAGCGACAGCTGAAGCGTGCCATATCGCGAGATCATGTCAGCGTTGAGCTGGTCGAGGGAACGCGACAGGTTCGGGCGTAACCGGTCGTTGGCGAACTGCTTCAACTGGAGGAACACCCGCTGGGCGGCGGGCTGCGAATTGTCGCGGAAGATGTCGAGCCGGTCGGCGTGGGTGAGAACTTCGCGAATGTCGCGTTTCAGGGAGGCGGTGCCGTCTCCCTCCCAAATGTCGCGGACGGCCTTGGGTGCATCGATACCGATGATGGCATCGAGCAGCGTGTCGCCGCCCCCGATATTGCCGTCGGACTGGTTCCCCGCCTCCCCCGCAGTGATAGAGCGGCTCTCGCCGACCATGACGTCTCCTTCGATCGCATGCTCCAGCGCCTCGTAGGCTGACTGGAGACGATCGAGCGCATCGCGAAGATCGGCGCGGATCAGGGCGACTTCGGGAGGCGTTTCCAGAGACCCGTCCCTGTCGATTGAAGAGGGCGCCGCCATATCACCTGAAACCGTCGTGGAGGCGGCGGATGCCGATTTGCGGATGCGCGTGTTGTCAAGGCGCATCGTCTGGTAGAGCACGTCGCTCGTGGCATCTGCCATCGACGTGATGACCGCGCCGAATTTCACGTTCGTCTTTGCCAGTTCCGACTGCCACATCATGAAGCCGGTTCCGGCGGAGACCACCATCACGAAACCGGCCAGAATCGCGTAGATCCGGCCGCGCATGTAGGAGCGCGTGATGACTGGAGACATGGCGTACCCGAAAAACTGAAATCGCCCGAATGTCCGTAAACATCGAGCAATCGCGTTAAACCGGGCTTAACGCTCAGCTTTTCCGCCTGATCGGGTCAGTGGTCGCGCTCGATCACGAACCGCGCGGCCGTGCGAAGCATGGTCCCGGCCTCGCCGAACGGCCGCAACAGGTCGTTGGCCTGGTCCATCAGCCCGGACAATTGCCGGCGCGTCCACTCGATGCCGTGCAAGCCGGCGAGCGTCGCCTTGCCCGCCGCCGCGTCCTTTCCCGCCGCCTTGCCGAGCGTGGCGGCATCGGAGGTCAGGTCGAGGAGGTCGTCGGCGAGTTGGAAGGCGAGGCCGATCGCGGAGCCGAATTCCGCCAGCCGCTCGCGGTCGGCGGGACTCGCCTGCCCGACGATCGCGCCGGCCTCGCAGGCGAAGCGGATAAGCGCACCGGTCTTCATGGCCTGGAGCCGGAGGATCCCGTCCTCGCCGGGCGTCTCTCGCTCGGCCGCGAGATCGAGAAACTGTCCGCCGGCCATGCCGCCCAGTCCCGCCGCCCGCGCCAAACGGGTGACGAGTTCGACGCGCCGCTCGGCCGGGAGTTCCGTCTCTTCGCTGGCGATGACGTCGAAGGCGTAGGTCAAGAGGCTGTCGCCTGCGAGGATCGCCGTCGCCTCGTCGAACGCCCGGTGCACGGTCGGCCGCCCGCGCCGCATGTCGTCGTCGTCCATGGCGGGCAGGTCGTCGTGGATCAGCGAGTAGCAATGAATGCATTCCAGCGCCGCCGCGACCCGCAAGGGGGCGGTACCCGTCGCGCCGAAAAGGGCGGCACTCTCCAGTAGCAGGAACGGCCGTAGCCGCTTCCCGCCGCCGAGCGCCCCATGGCGGATCGCCTGCAAGAGGCCGGACGGCCGCGCCACCTCGCCGTCGCGCGGGCGGTCGTCCAGAAGCGCCCGCAGCATGGATTCCACGGCATCGGCATGCGCCATGCGCGTTGCTTCGAAGAGGGTTTCGACATCGGCTTGCATGCGGGCGAGCGATGGCCGCAAATTCCCCGGTGGTCAAGCGCGGCGTTGCACCTGGTGTTCTCGCGCTTTATGTCCACGATAGGTGAAGCGAATGCATGCCCGTTGTGGAAACACCCGAAGTTGACCCCGAGCCCGCGGAGGGCCCAATGGCGCGCCGCGCGGCGAAACAGAGACGATCCCGGTTCAGATTGCGCAGGTGGCTGGGGGTCCTCCTGGTGGCGCTGGTCGCGCTCGCCCTGATCCCGGCGGCATTGACGCTGCTCTATCTGCTCCCCTTCGTCCATCCGATCTCCACCCTGATGGCGAAGGACCTCGTCACGCTCGAGGGCTACGAGCGCGAATGGGTTCCGCTGGAGGAGATCGCACCCGTGCTGGTTCACTCCGTCATCATGTCCGAGGACGGCCAGTTCTGTTCGCACCGGGGCATCGACTGGGGCGCCCTCAACCAGGTCATCGACGGCGCACTGGCAGGCGAGGAGACGCGCGGCGCCTCGACGATCCCCATGCAGACGGTCAAGAACCTGTTCCTGTGGCAGGGCCGCTCCTTCGTGCGCAAGGCGCTCGAAGCTCCGATGGCGCTCGCCTTCGACGCCATCGTGCCCAAGAAACGCATCATGGAGATCTATCTCAACATCGTGGAGTGGGGCCCCGGCATCTATGGCGCCGAAGCCGCTGCGCAGCACCATTTCGGAGTATCGGCGGCCAAGCTGTCGCGCCGGCAGGCCGCCCTCCTCGCCGTGACGCTCCCCAACCCGATCGCCCGTACACCGGGGCGGCCGACCTCCGGGCTGAACAAGCTCGCCAATGTCATCGAGAAACGGGCACAGCAGGCCGGCTCCCACATTCGCTGCGTGAAGTAGGACGCCTCGGCGCGGCCGTGCGACAAAAATTTGGCGACCCCGCTGGCCAAAGCGGGTTCCAGCGTGTATAGGCACGCGACTTTCAAAAAACAGCCTGTCGCGACTGGCTCTTCGAAACGAGGGCGCGGCGGGCTTTGACCGATCGATGGAGCAGGTTCCATGGCTGTACCCAAAAGAAAAACCTCGCCGTCCAAGCGCGGCATGCGTCGCGCCGCCGACGCGCTGAAGGCCCCGACCTATGTCGAGGACAAGAACTCGGGCGAACTTCGCCGTCCGCATCACATCGACCTGAAGACCGGCATGTACCGCGGCCGTCAGGTTCTCGAATCCAAGGAAAGCTGAGCCGCCTTCAGGCTCTCTTTTCGTGACGCATCGACCGGCCCCGTGCCGGTCTTTTGCGTTTGTGGCCTGGCATCATCTTGACGCTGCGCTCCGGCCCGCTACACCGGTGCGGACCTGACAAAGCGAGTGCGCAATGGCCTCCATCCCGCTGCTGATCGTCCCCTTCATCATCTTCAACCTCGGCCTCGCCGGGATGCTCGGCGGCGGTCCAGCCGGACCGTGGGAGCAGGTGCTCTTCACCATCCCGATGATGTCAGGCGGCGACTGGTCGATGACGCTGGGCGACCTCACCATCCTGATCGCGCTCATCCTGCTCTTCGTCGAGATCATGAAGTCGACCCGGACCTCGAATGCCTCCGTCGTCGACCATCTCCTCTCCACCTTCGTCTTCGTCGCCTATCTCGTGGAGTTCCTCCTCGTGCGCGGCGCCGCGCATTCGGTCTTCTTCATCCTCCTCGTCATCGCGCTGGTCGATCTCGTGGCCGGCTTCTCCGTCTCGATCCGCTCGGCGGGGCGCGACGTCAGCTTCAACTGATCGCTCCCGTCGAACAGACGCGTAACCGCCGCCACGGAGGTTCCTTGCGCAATTTCGATCTGCCGGGCCGCTCCCCCGTGATCGCCGAGAACGGCATGGCGGCGACTTCGCACCCGCTGGCGACGGCCACGGCCCTTTCGGTCCTGAAGGACGGCGGCAACGCTGTCGATGCCGCCATCGCCGCCGCCGCGACGCTGGCGGTGGTCGAGCCGCACATGACGGGCATTGGCGGAGATTGCTTCGTCATCCTGGCCGAGCCGGACAGCTCGCTGCATGGCCTCAACGGCTCCGGCCGCGCGCCGGCGGGAGCGAATGCGGCGTGGTATCGCGAGCGCGGCTTCACGGACATGCCCGCCACCGGCCCGCACAGCGTGACCGTCCCCGGCGCGATCAAGGCCTGGGAGGTGCTGTCGCAGCGTTTCGGAACCCGCGGCTTCGACCGGCTCTTCCTCGACGCCATCCGCTACGCGGAGGAAGGGTTCGCGATCCACCCTCGAGTCGCGCGCGACTGGGCGCGTTATGCCTCGGAACTCGCCGCCGACGAAGGCGGCGCGATGCACTATCTCCCCAATGGACGCACGCCCCCGGTCTTTGCCCGCCACCGGCTTCCGGCGCTCGGCGCGACCTTGCGCCAAATCGCCGAGCGCGGCTCCGTCGCCTTCTACGAGGGAGAGGTCGCCACGGAAATCGCCAGGACCGTACGCGAAAAGGGCGGATTCCTGACCGAGGAGGATCTGGCGAAAGTCTCCGCCGACTGGGTCGATCCCATCACGACCGCCTACCGCGGCCACGACGTGTTCGAGATCCCGCCGAGCGGCCAGGGCCTCACCGCCCTGATCATGCTGAACCTGATGAAGCAACTCGGCGCCGATCGCACTTCCGTCGACGGCACCGACCGCTGGCACCTGATGATCGAGGCGGCGCGCCTCGCCTATGCCGTGCGTGACAGCCACATCGCCGATCCAGCTTCGATGAACTGCGACACCAGGGATTTGCTCGACCTGGCCTACGCCAGGGCCCTCGCCGGTGGCTTCCTCCAGGAGCGGCGCAACGACAGGATCGTGCTTCCCCCGGTTCCAAACTCCGACACGGTATACCTGTGCGTGGTCGACCGCGACCGCCGCGCCGTCTCCTTCATCAATTCGCTCTACTCCGGTTTCGGCTCGAGGATCGTCACGCCGAACTCCGGCGTCGTCCTGCAGAACCGCGGCGCTTGCTTCACGCTGAAGAAAGGCCACCCCAACGAACTCGCGCCGGCCAAGCGTCCAATGCACACCATCATCCCCGGCATGGCGATGAAGGCCGGGAAGCCCTCATACGCGTTCGGTGTCATGGGCGGAGCCTACCAGCCAATGGGCCATGCGCTGGTGCTTTCCAACATGCTGGACTTCGGCATGGACCCGCAGCAGGCGATCGATTTTCCGCGGCTGTTCTGGGGCGAGGACGGCACGCTGGAAGCGGAGGCCGGCATTCCGGCCGGTGTCCGCGAGGGACTGGCCGCGAAAGGTCACACCCTCCGCGACGCCCTCGGCCCCTGGGGCGGCGCCCAGCTCATAGCGATCGACCACGAGAGCGGGTTCCTCATCGGCGGATCGGATCCGCGCAAGGATGGGTGCGCGCTGGGGTGGTGAGCGGCAGGCTCAGACTGTGTCGGCCCGTCTCTGCCGTAAGTCTTCAGACGCGTCGGCGTCACAGCAACAGTGGTGAAAGTCAGATTGGTGATTGAAATCAACCCCCATGATATGCGAAGTACTTCGAGGACTGAGCGGGAACCAACTGATGAAAACCGAGGACGAATATCTTAAAATGATAAAAGCCTCGGAGTGGAACCGCACGGTTCCACCTTGGGTCGAAAACACTTTCTCAATGATGCGGCCCCCTGAGAAGGCGATGCTGTGGCATTTGACCAAGGATTTCCACCGCCCGCTCGATTGCATCGTGGATGCAGGGTGCTGGACCGGAGCATCCACCTTGGCTTTCTGCCTTGGAATCAAGGATGGCGGCCATCCGGCGCGCAGCGGCATGGTGGCATCGTTCGATTTGTTCGTCGCGGATGAACACACCCGGACGATTTATCTCCAGCGAAAAGGTCTCGATGTAAAAGTTGGCTCCTCACTTATACCCATTTTTCTGAACAACATTTACGGTCACGAAGATCTTATATCAATCGTTAAAGGCGACCTCCTCGATCACAGCTGGAGTGGCAGGCCTATCGACATTCTTTTCCTTGATCTTTTGAAGACAAAGGCGTTGAACACGCAGGGTTCAAAGATATTCTTCCCCCATCTCCGACCTCAATCGATTATTATTCAGCAGGATTATGTCTTTGATCATCTTCCATGGATTCCGCTGACGATGCAGATGTTCCGCGATCATTTTGAGGTTGTCGGATATTGCCTTTCAAGTGCATTGTTCATGGTGAGGTCGACGCCATCCGAGTCCGAGGTGAGCGAGCGACTTGCCGAGATGGATGAAATGCCTCTGGAGGCGAAACTGGTCGCGTTCGATGAGATCATTTCGCAAATGCCCCACCCCGTGCAGCGTACTCAACTGGAATTGTCTCGCATGTGGTGCGCTCTTCATTATGGGGGACCGGATCGCGCAAGGCACGAACTGTCACTCTTCGAGTACGACGAGAAAATGAATTGGGTCGCGTTGAAGCTACGTCAACTGGAGCACTCGATCGCGCGAGCAAGATAGAAATGATGGTCCATGCGTCGTGCAGGCTCCCTCCTCTCGGGTGTTAGATAGTCATCCAACACCTCTCAGGAGAGTGAGCAATGCTTGGGCGGCGCCAGTAAGTCATGCTCGCAATTGGGCTATACTTGCGTAACTGGACAAATCAGCAACCCGGCTATCAGGCGATAGGGGAAGTTCGGCCCTTCTCACCCCATCCGGTCGATCTTGCGCTGCATCGCGGCGATCTGTTCCTTGAGTTCCTTCAGCTCATCGCCGCTCTGGGCGGCCGGTGCAGGCTGTTCTTCCGGCTCCGGGCTGGCCGCCGCGCCGCCTTGCGGCGGAAAGGGCGTGAACATGCGCATGGCGTTCTGGAACATCTCGATGTTGCGCCGCGTCTGCTCCTCGAGCGCCTTGATCGGGGTCGCGACGTTCATCATCTCCATCGGCGACTTCGCCATGGTGGATTTCATCTGCTCGCGGAACCGTTCCTGCTCCTTGGCAAAGGCGATCATCGACTGTTCGAGGAAACTCGGCACGACCATCTGCATCTGGTCGCCGTAGAAGGAGATGAGCTGTCGCAGGAAGGGCACCGGCAGCATGTTCTGCCCGTCCTTGTTCTCCAGCTCGAAGATAATCTGTGTCAGCACCGGATGGGTGATGTCGTCCCCGGACTTGGCATCCTGAACCTTGAAGTCCTCGCCCTTCTTGACCATCTCGGCCAGGTCCTCGAGCGTGACGTAGGTTGATGTGCCGGTGTTGTAGAGGCGGCGGTTGGCATATTTTTTTATGACCACCGGATCGTCTTTGACAGGCACGCGACCCTCCCAGACATTTGGAATATGAAGCGCGATCGGTCGAACGCGCCATGCCATGCGATGAGGATATGCCTAAATCATCGCCGATTGAAAGCGCTTTGTGCAGTGCACGAAGCCGCGGCGGGCAGACGGCCTTTCTCCTTCGGATGGCAACGAGCCTGCCCGCACGTCGGCGCAAGGGTCCCCCGGCACCGCCGATTCCGGTTTGACACAGGTCATGGAAAGGGCAAGAAAAGTCGCCACCGTCCGGCCCGGGAGCCGGTTCGAGCGATCCGTCCTTCAGGGAGATACACAATGGCCGCCCCCAACAGCATCGTCGTCGCCAGCGCCGCGCGGACCGCGGTCGGTTCCTTCAACGGGGCCTTCGCCACCGCGCCGGCACACGAACTCGGCGCTGTCGTCGTGAGGGAGGTGCTTGCGCGCGCCGGCGTGGAGGCTTCCGAAGTCGACGAGGTCATCCTCGGGCAGGTTCTCACGGCCGGAGAGGGCCAGAACCCCGCGCGTCAGGCGGCGATCGCGGCCGGCATTCCCGAAGGCGCGACCGCCTGGGGCCTCAACCAGGTTTGCGGTTCGGGCCTGCGCTCGATCGCCATCGGCATGCAGCAGATCGCAACGGGCGACGCCAGGGTCATCGTCGCTGGCGGGCAGGAATCCATGTCGATGTCGCCGCATTGCGCCCATCTGCGCCAGGGCGTGAAGATGGGCGACTACAAGATGGTCGACACCATGATCAAGGACGGGTTGTGGGACGCCTTCAACGGCTATCACATGGGCAACACGGCCGAGAACGTGGCGCGGCAGTTCCAGATCACGCGCGAGACGCAGGACGCCTTCGCGCTCGCCTCGCAGAACAAGGCCGAGGCGGCGCAGAAAGCCGGAAAGTTCAAGGACGAGATCGTCTCGGTCACGATCAAGGGCCGCAAGGGCGACACGGTCGTCGACCAGGACGAGTACATCCGCCACGGCGCCACGATCGACGCCATGCAGAAGCTCCGTCCGGCTTTCGACAAGGACGGCTCGGTGACGGCAGCCAACGCTTCGGGCATCAACGACGGCGCGGCCGCCGTCCTTCTCATGACGGAGGCGGAAGCCGAGCGGCGCGGCATCAAGCCGCTGGCGCGGATCGTCTCCTGGGCGACCGCCGGCGTCGACCCCAAGATCATGGGCACCGGCCCGATCCCCGCTTCCCGCAAGGCGCTGGAGAAGGCCGGCTGGAGCGCCGCCGACCTCGATCTCGTGGAAGCCAACGAGGCCTTCGCCGCCCAGGCCTGCGCGGTCAACAA
The DNA here is from genome assembly GCF_001889605.1 of Aquibium oceanicum. NCBI lineage: Bacteria > Pseudomonadati > Pseudomonadota > Alphaproteobacteria > Hyphomicrobiales > Phyllobacteriaceae > Aquibium > Aquibium oceanicum. The sequence goes on from NZ_CP018171.1 coordinate 5,123,095, forward strand.
GGACATGGGCTGGAACCCGGACGTCGTGAACGTCAACGGCGGCGCCATCGCCATCGGCCACCCGATCGGCGCCTCGGGCGCGCGCATCTTCAATACGCTGGTCTTCGAGATGAACCGGCGCGGCGCAAAGAAGGGTCTTGCGACGCTCTGCATCGGCGGCGGCATGGGCGTGGCGATGTGTGTGGAAGCGGTTTGAAAGGCGATAGGGGAAAAGGGCAGTAAGGCAGTAGGAAAAAAATAGGCAGATCGGCAGCCGCCTACTGCCTTGCTACCTTACTCCCACAATCTGGGAGGAGAATTCATGCCAAGGACAGCAATCGTCACGGGTGGAACGCGCGGGATAGGGGCTGCCATATCGATCGCGCTCAAGGAGGCCGGCTACACCGTCGCCGCGAACTATGCCGGCAATGACGATGCCGCGCGCAACTTCAACACCGAGACCGGAATCCCGGTCTACAAATGGTCCGTCGCGGACTACGATTCCTGTGCGAACGGCATTGCGCAGGTCGAGGCCGATCTCGGCCCGGTCGAGGTGCTGGTCAACAATGCCGGCATTACGCGAGACGCGCCCTTCCATCGCATGACGCGCGAGCAATGGACCGACGTGATGCGGACCAATCTCGACGGCGTCTTCAACATGACGCATCCGCTGTGGAACGGCATGCGCGAACGCAAGTTCGGCCGTGTCATTACGATTTCCTCGATCAACGGACAGAAGGGCCAGTTCGCGCAGGCGAACTATTCCGCCGCCAAGGCCGGCGACATCGGCTTCACCAAGGCGCTGGCCCAGGAAGGCGCGCGGGCCGGCATAACGGTCAACGCGATCTGCCCCGGTTACATCGCCACCGACATGGTCATGGCCGTGCCGGAGAAGGTTCGGGAAGGCATCATCGCCCAAATTCCGGTCGGAAGGCTCGGCGAGGCTGCCGAGATTGCCCGCTGCGTGGTCTTCCTCGCGTCGGACGATGCCGGCTTCATTACCGGATCGACGATCACTGCGAACGGCGGGCAGTACTTCGTCTGAATTGGTCCGGCCTGCTTCGACCGCGCGTCACTTTGGAAGACGGTCGTCAGGCGGGCCCCGGTCCGGAAGACCGGCGGAGCGGCCGGCGACCAGCCAGTATGCCGTGGCGCCGACCATGCCCGCCGTGATCGCCGCGGTCGCGACCTCAGGCATCCAGAGCAGCGGAAGTCCGGCAACGAGATTGACGACCTCGCCAGGATAAGGCACCGGTCCCTGCGTGCGGCGCGCAATTGCGATTGCGACGAACCCCGCAGCGCCACCCGAGAGCACGTGATAGAGCCAGCTTCTGTAGCCGAGGATTTCCGCGATACCAACCGAGACGGCGAACGGGATGAACGCGAAATACGCGACGAAAAGCCCCACCAGCGGAATCGACACGAACAACCCGCCCATCAGGAGCCACGGCGCTTCCTCTCCCGGCGTCGCGAACATCGGCCAGGCGACCAAATGCAGGAAGGCGCTCGCCGTGAGCGCCGCTACCGCGTAGCCGACGATGATGAGAAAAAGCCGGACGAAAATCAGCCCGACGCGGCTCAAGCCTCGCCGTGCCCCGCGATCATCATGGCCTCGAGCGCCAGGCGCTCGCTCTTCTTCATGCGCTCCGATTCCGACTTCAGCTGCCCGCAGGCGGCGAGGATGTCGCGGCCGCGCGGCGTGCGGATCGGCGAAGCGTAGCCGGCCGCGTTGACGGCATCGGCGAACTTCTCGATCTGCTCCCAGTCGGAGCACTGGTAGTTGGTGCCCGGCCAGGGATTGAACGGGATCAGGTTGATCTTGGCCGGGATGCCCTTGAGGAGCCGCACGAGTTCCTTCGCGTCGGCCAGGCTGTCGTTGACGTCCTTCAGCATGACGTATTCGAAGGTGATGCGCCGCGCGTTCGAGAGCCCCGGATAGGCGCGGCAGGCGGCCATCAGCTCCTTCAGCGGATACTTCTTGTTGATCGGCACCAGCATGTCGCGCAGATCGTCGCGCACCGCGTGCAGCGAGATCGCCAGCATGACGCCGATTTCCTCGCCGGTTCGGAAAATCTCGGGCACGACGCCCGAGGTCGACAGCGTGATGCGGCGCTTCGAAAGCGACAGCCCGTCACCGTCGGACGCGATCAGCAGCGCCTTCTTCACTTCCTCGAAATTGTAGAGCGGCTCGCCCATCCCCATCATGACGATGTTGGTGATGCGGCGGCCTTCCGCCGGCACGATGGCGCCGGCCGGCGTGTCGCGGTCCGGGAAATCGCCGAGCCGATCGCGCGCGGTCATCAGCTGGGCGAGGATCTCCTCCGCCGTCAGGTTGCGCACCAGCTTCTGCGTGCCGGTGTGGCAGAAGGAACAGGTGAGCGTGCAGCCGACCTGGCTGGAGATGCACAGCGTCCCGCGCCCTTCCTCGGGAATGTAGACCGTCTCCACCTCGACCGGCCGCCCCGCACCGCGCGGCGGAAAGCGGAACAGCCACTTGCGCGTCCCGTCGGACGAGATCTGCTCCTCGACGATCTCCGGACGCGCGATCGTGAACGTCCGGTCGAGTTCGGCGCGAAGCTCCTTGGAGATGTTGAACATCTCGGAGAAATCGGAGACGCCGCGCACGTAGAGCCAGTGCCAGAGCTGGCTGGCGCGCATCTTCGCCTGGCGTTCTGGAACGATGCCGCTCTCGACCAGCGTCCCGGCGAGCGCGGCGCGCGAAAGTCCCACCAGCGGCGGTTTTTCCTTAACCGCGGGACGGAGCGCGTTCCGCGTCTCGGCGGAGGTGATGTCGAACGATAGGGCCATGGTCGGGGAGATATGATCGGCCGCGGCCGATTGCCAATGTTGCGCGCGACATAGCAGAAGTTTGCGCGTCAGTCACGCGATGGCTCGGCGACAGGCCCGATCCGGCCCGTAGAAGGCCACCCGCCTCGCGAGACCGCCGGCCTGACCGAGAGCCAGGCCGGATATTCGTCTCGAACCCGGGTGCTACTTGCAGGCCGAGATCGAATCCAGCGCGGCGGTGATCCCGCGCAGGGAGAAGTTGTAGCTCGTGTCGTTGCCGCGGCCGGACTTGGCGGCGACCGACATCACCGAGCCGGCCTTCATGGCGGCGACGAGTTGCGGCTCCTCGGCGGCGTTCTCCAGCCAGGCGGACTTGCCCTTGGTGAACAGCGAGAACGAGCGGTCCCCGACCTTCACCGCAACCTTGGAGTTTTCCTGGAAGGGATAGGAGGCGATGAACTGCGGCTCGAACGCGACGTTCTGGCCCGGCTTCTGGCTGACGAAGAAGAAGATGTCGCCATGATCGAGCGCTTGCGGCTGCTTTTCGGTCGGCACCGAGAGAACGTAGCAGACCTTTCCGGAATCGCCCTGATAGGAATAGGTCCCCCAGGCGTTGTACTGATTGATCTTGGTGGCCGATTGCGCGGCGGCTGGGCCGGCGATCGTCACGGCGATGGCGCTTGCCAGGAATAGAATCAGTGCACGCATTGTTTCCTGCCGTTCTTGTGTGTCCTGATCGAAGATCGATGCCGGCCGCTACGGACCGGGATTCGCTTCAATTTAAGTTAATCGGGGTTACCAAAGGATGAACTTCGCTTCGGCCCCGGCGCCCCGATGTGCCTTGGGCTCCCGCCAACCCGCCGGGCGCGCCTGCCACGAACCGGGCACATCACGGATCAATTCTCAACGTCACGAAAACGGCGAGAGTTTGTCGCTCGCATCCGCGGCCGAGGGAACGGCGCCGGCGGATATGGCTGCGTCGAGGGCTATTCCTGCAGGAAGCTGCGTGCCGCCGCGCGGTGGGCGGGCGTAATGTGCGACCGGATGGCCCCAAGAGCCGCGGTGAGCACCGCGACGTCGTCGGTGAAGCCGAGACCGACGAGAAAATCCGGCACGAAATCGAGCGGAACGACGAAATAGGCAAGCGCGGCCAGAAGGATGCCGCGCAAGCGCATGGGCGTCTTCTCGTCCATGGCGCAGTAATACGCCGCGACCACCTCGTCCATGAAGGGGATCCGTCCGGCGGCCCGCCGTGCCGTGCGCCAGAAATCCCGGCGCACACGCTTTTCCCGGCGCCGGTTCACATCCGGCGGAACGGGGGCGAGCACTTCCTCGATCTCGGCGTCGTCGATGGTCTTCTTCATGTTCGTTTATCTGGGTCGCGCGACGGAGAGTCGCAAGTCCCCGCTCAGCGGGCGAATGCGTCCATCTTTCGCGCGAGCTTGAAGTCGAGCTCGGTCAATCCGTCCGCGTCATGCGTCGACAGGGTCACGTCGACGGTCTTGTAGACGTTGAACCATTCGGGATGATGGTCGAGCTTCTCGGCGGCGAGCGCGACCCTTGTCATGAAGCCGAAGGCTTCGCTGAAATTGCGGAACGTGAAGGTCTTGCCGATCGCCTCGCGGCCGTCCTGCAATTCCCAGCCGTCGAGTTCGGCAAGGGCGTCGCGTACCGCCTGTGCGTCGAGCTTCTGTTTCGCCATGCGACTTCCCCTTCCGGATTGGCTTCATCCGCTGAAACTGGAGCACGACGCGAAGAAATCGACCCGAGCGGGAGACCCGGCAACCAGACGAAGCCGCCGGAAGGGTCTATCGCGACATGCGGAAGGCATCCGCGGCGGCGGTCGATGCGCCGGTGTAGGCTGTCCTTTCCACGTCCAGCGGCCACGCCTCCTCGACGATGTAGGGTCCGCCGCCGACCGAATCCCGCGATGACATCAGGACGAAGCGGCCGACACGGAAGGGCGCGGTGGAGAAGCCGCCGTGACCGGAGAGATACGATGCCAGGTCGAGCGGGCTCGCATTGCGCAGCCGCGCGATCGTCACGTGCGGCACGAACTTGCGCGGATCGTAGGGCGCGCCGTTGCGCGAGCAGATGCGGTCGATCTCGCCCTGCAGGGCAGTGAGTTCCGGGCAAGGCGAGACGCCGGCCCAGAGCGCGTGCGGCTTCTTTGTGCCGAAGGCGCCGACGCCGGAGAGGCGGATCTCGAAGCCCGGCTTGCGGACCCGGTCCAGGCCGCTGACGATGTCGTCGGCGACCCGTCCTTCGACATCGCCGATGAAGCGCAGGGTGATGTGGTAGTTCTCGACGTCGATCCAGCGCGCTCCGGGCAGGCCGCCCCGAAGCAGGGACAGGGAGAGCGTGGCGTCACGCGGTACCTCGAGGGCGGTGAAAAGTCGCGGCATGGCTACCTCCTCGAATCGCTCCGTCTTTCGCAGCGAACCATCGTTCCTCGCCTGCGGCAAGCCCGATATGTTCCGCGTCGTCCTTTCGTTGCAGTATGCGGCACTGCGTCCACACCCACCGGCGCCGTCAATCGAGCTGCGAAATCGCCTCCTCGACATATGGCAAGGCCTCCGCCACCATGCGGTCGACGCCTTCGGCATTGGGGTGCAGGCCATCGTCGAGCAGCAGCTGCCCGTTCGTCGCGACCCCTTCCATGAAGAACGGGAAGAAGGTGACGTCGTACTTCCCGGCAAGGCGCGGGTAGAGGCCATTGAAGGCCTCTGCGTAATCCGCTCCGAGGTTCGGTGCGGCCAGCATCCCGGCAAGAACGACGTCGATGCCCCGCTCCTTCAGGCGCGCCAGCATCGCGTCGAGGTTGCTTTCGGTGATCGAGGGCGAGACGCCGCGCAGCATGTCGTTCGCGCCGAGTTCCAGAATGACGAGGTCCGTCCCGTCGGGAACCGACCAGTCCAGCCTGCCGAGCCCGCCGCTGGTCGTGTCCCCCGATACGCCCGCATTGGCGATGGATACGTCATGGCCTTTCGCCTCGAGCGCGGCTTCGAGCTTCTCCGGGAAGGACTGCCCCGGTTCGAGCTGGTAACCGGCCATCAGGCTGTCGCCGAACCCGACGATGTCGATCTTCTCCGCGAGCGCCTGGCCCAGAAAGGCGAAGAAGACCAATCCGGCGACCGATATTGCACGTATCCGTGGTTTGAAACCCATCTTGCAGAAACCCATATGAACCCGGACCGAAAGCAGCCTGCCGCCGTCCATCCCAACAATCTCCGAACCATATAGGGCCCATTCCCGGTGACAGAAACAGTGATCGACCTGAAGAATGTTTCGCTGACACTGGGACAGGGGGCCACGTCGGTCCATGTCCTTAAGGATCTAAGCCTGGAGATCTTCGCCGGCGAGGCGACCGGTATCGTCGGGCCTTCAGGTTCGGGAAAATCCACGCTGCTGATGGTGATCGCGGGCCTGGAAGGCGTCGATTCCGGATCCGTCACGATCGCTGGCAAGCGCATCGACGGGCGCAGCGAGGACGAAGTCGCTGCCTTCCGCGGCAGCAACATCGGCATCGTCTTCCAGTCCTTCCACCTCATCCCCAACATGACCGCGTTGGAGAACGTCGCCGTTCCGCTGGAACTTGCCGGCCGCGGCGACGCATTCGGCATCGCGGCACGCGAACTCGAGGCCGTCGGCCTGAAAGACCGGGTGACCCACTATCCCGGCGAACTGTCCGGCGGCGAGCAGCAGCGGGTGGCGATCGCCCGCGCCCTCGCCCCGGAGCCGAAGATCCTCATCGCCGACGAACCGACCGGCAATCTCGACCAGGCGACCGGCCGCCAGATCTCGGACTTGCTGTTCTCCAAGGCGACGGAACGCGGCATGACGCTGGTGCTGGTCACCCACGACTCCGTGCTCGCCGGCCGCTGCGACCGGCAGATCGCAATGCGCTCGGGCCGCATCGAGAGCGGCCGCCTTCACACCGCCGTTTCGGCCTGAGGGTCCGGTCATGCGAACCGGACGAATGCTCGATCTTGCCGTCCGCTTCTCGCTGCGCGAGATGCGTGGTGGCCTTTCCGGGTTCCTGATCTTCATCACCTGCATTGCGCTCGGCGTCGCGGCAATCGGTGGCGTGAACTCGGTCGCGCGCTCCATCACCTCCGGCGTGGCGAACGAAGGCCAGACGTTGCTCGGCGGCGATATCCGCTTCGAACTGGTCCACCGCCAGGCGAGCGATGCCGAAGCGGCTTTCCTCCAGGATCTCGGCACGGTGGCCGAAAGCGCCAACATGCGGTCGATGGCGCGTCTCGAGGATGGCTCCGACCAGACGCTCGTCGAGGTCAAGGCCGTCGACGGAGCGTACCCGCTCTATGGTGCGCTGGGGACGACCCCATCGCTCGACCACGAGGCGCTGTTCGGCCGCCGGGATGGCGCCTTTGGCGCTGCCGCGCCGCAACTGCTGTTCGACCGGCTGGGTCTCGAGCCCGGTTCGCGACTGAAGCTGGGCGGCGAGGTATTCGAACTGCGCGCGGTGATCGATGACGAACCCGACCTCGTGTCGGATGGCTTCGGCTTCGCACCCCGGCTGATGGTTTCAATGCCGGGGCTCGAAGCTTCCGGCCTCGTGCAGCCCGGCAGCCTCGTGGAGTACGCCTACAAGATCCGCCTGCCTGCGGGCTCATCCGAGACCGACATCACCAGGATACAGGAGCGCGCCGGAAGCGAATTTCCGGAAGCCGGCTGGAGCATCCGCTCGCGCGCCAACGCCGCGCCGTCGTTGTCGGCCAACATCGAGCGCTTCTCGCAGTTCCTCACCCTCGTGGGCCTGACCTCGCTCGTGGTCGGCGGCGTGGGCGTGGCCAATGCGGTACGCGCCTACCTCGAAGGCAAACGCGCCGTGATCGCCACCTTCAAGAGCCTCGGCGCATCCGGAGGCTTCGTCTTCGCAGTCTATCTCGTGCAGATCGCCATCATAGCCGCCATCGGGATCCTGGCGGGGCTGGTGCTTGCCGCGCTGATGCCCTTCGCGGCGAGCGCGGCGCTCTCCGGCGTGCTTCCCGTGCCGACCCGGGGCGCTATCTACTGGGACGCGCTTGGAATCGGCGCTCTGTTCGGCCTCCTGGTGACCTTCGCCTTCGCGCTTCTGCCGCTCGGGCGGGCGCGAGACGTGCCCGCGACCGCTCTGTTCCGCGAAATGGGCTTCGACAACAGCGGCCTGCCGCGGCTGCCCTATGTCGCCGCGGCCGCGGCAATCGGGTTGCTGCTCGCCGGTCTCGCGGTGTGGTTTTCGACCGATCGCTCGATCGCCGCGATCTTCGTCGCCGCGACCGCTTTCTCCTTCGCAGTGCTGCGTCTGGTCGGCCGGCTGGTCCAGTATCTAGCGCGCAGGAGCCCGCGCGTTCGGTCCACCGCCCTTCGGCTGGCGCTCGGCAACATCCACCGCCCCGGCGCACTGACGCCGTCTGTGGTCCTGTCGCTCGGCCTCGGCCTGACGCTCCTCGTCACGCTGGCGCTCGTCGATGGCAACATGCGCAGCCAGATCGCCGGCAGCCTCACGGAGCGCGCGCCGAACTTTTTCTTCGTCGACATCCAGAACACGGAGGTCGAGGAGTTCGCCTCCCTGATCCAGGACCTCGCACCGGAAGGCAAGCTGGTGCGCGTTCCCATGCTGCGCGGCCGCATGATGGAGATCAACGGGGTCGACGTGCGCGAGATCGAGGTGCCGCCCGAAGGCCGTTGGGTACTGCGCGGCGACCGCGGCATCACCTACGCCAGGAACATCCCCGAGAACGCGACGCTGGCGGGCGGCGAATGGTGGCCGGAGGATTACTCCGGCGAGCCGCTGGTGTCCTTCTCCGCAGAGGAGGGCCGCGAGATCGGCCTCGAACTCGGCGATACGATCACCGTCAACGTGCTCGGCCGCAACGTGACGGCCCGAATCGCCAACTTCCGCAACGTCGAATGGGAATCGCTCGGCATCAATTTCGTCATGGTGTTCTCGCCCAACACCTTCGCCGGCGCGCCCCATGCCTGGCTCGCGACGCTGCTCGACCGTTCATCGACCGCGCCCGAGGAAGCCCGCATTTTGAACGAGGTCACCCGTGCCTTTCCGGCGGTAACGACGGTTCGGGTCAAGGACGCGCTCGACATCGTCAACCGCCTGATCGGACAGCTTGCCACGGCCATCCGCGCGGCTGCGGGAGTGGCGCTGATCGCCTCGGTGCTCGTGCTGTCGGGCGCACTCGCGGCGGGCAATCGCGCGCGCATCCACGACGCGGTGGTGTTGAAGACCCTCGGCGCGACGCGGCGTACGCTTATGGCCGCGTTCACGCTCGAATACATGCTGATCGGGCTCGCGACGGCCATTTTCGCGCTAGCCGCCGGCGGCGTCGCGGCATGGTTCGTCATATCGCGCGTCATGGGCTTGCCGGCAATCTTCCTGCCCGAAGTTGCGGTGTCGACAATCGTCGTCGCCCTGGTCCTGACGGTCGGTTTCGGCCTGCTCGGCACCTGGCGTGTGCTCGGCCACAAGGCTGCTCCGGTGCTAAGAAATCTTTGAGCGTGCGTTAACCACGTCCGGAACAAGGGGCCGGAGCCATAAATTTCGTGCGATCACAAACCTTCGTGCGGCCAATCGCTCTTGTTCTTGGCAGGAAGGCACATCATATTCGACATCAGGCATGCTGGAGTCCCGCCAGCGGCGCCTGGGCGGATCGGGTTCGGTACCGCCCGACACCGGACGGGACAGAAGCTGTAAGAGGAAATCATGGCTGACATCCGCAACTACAATGCGCGCGTCGCCGGCGTTGGCACACGTGCCGATACCGGAATCGACGAGGGCCTTCGCGCATACATGCTCAAGGTCTACAACCTCATGGCGCTCGGCCTCGCCATCACCGGCCTGGCCGCTTGGGGTAGTTTCAACTTCGCCGTCGCCGATGGCCAGCTCACCCCGTTCGGGCAGCTGATCTACGCCAGCGCCTTCCGCTGGGTCGTGATCCTCGCGCCGCTCGCGATGGTGTTCTTCCTGTCGTTCCGCATCAACAAGATGAGCGTTTCGGCGGCTCAGACCACCTTCTGGGTTTATTCGGGCCTCGTCGGCCTGTCCCTGTCGACGATCTTCCTCGTCTATACCGGCGAGAGCATCGTTCGGACCTTCTTCATCACCGCGACCGCGTTTGGCGGCCTGTCGCTCTACGGCTACACGACCAAGCGCGACCTGTCGGCGATGGGCTCCTTCCTGGTTATGGGCCTTTTCGGGCTGATCATCGCGATGCTGGTCAACATTTTCCTGCAGTCGTCGGCGCTCCAGTTCGCCATTTCGGCGATAGGCGTGCTGATCTTCTCGGGCCTCACCGCCTACGACACGCAGAACATCAAGGAGATGTACTACGAGGGCGACGATAGCGCCGTGGCCGGCCGCAAGGCCATCATGGGCGCGCTTCGCCTCTACCTCGACTTCATCAACCTGTTCATGTTCCTGCTGCACTTCCTGGGCAACCGCGAGTAGGCGGTCTGGACCAATCGATCCTGCGGGGCGGCCAATACGGCCGCCCTTTTCTTTCGTACGACGCTCAGCTTAAAGTCCGTGCAACATCAATCCCCTGCACCAAAAATGAGCGTCGTAGCCCTTCGATCTGCCACGAGAGCCGATATTGCCGCGATCACGGCGATCTATGCCGATGCGGTGCGCCACGGAACGGCGAGCTATGAGCTCGAGCCGCCCGGAGAGGCCGAGATGGCGGCGCGTTTCGATGCCCTGGCCGCGAAATCCTATCCGTACCTCGTGGCCGAAAGCCCTTCGGGGCTCTTGGGCTACGCCTATGCCGGCCCCTTCCGGCCGCGACCGGCCTACCGCTTCATGGTGGAGGATTCGATCTACATGGCAGCGGAAGCGCGCGGCAAGGGCATAGGCCGCCTGCTACTCGCCATGCTGATCGAGGAAACCGGCAAGCTCGGCTTCCGGCAGATGACGGCCGTGATTGGAGACGGTATCCACAACGTACCCTCCCTCCGCCTCCACGCACAACTCGGCTTCCGCCATATGGGTGTTTTGGAGGGATCGGGGTTCAAGCAGGGGCGATGGCTGGATACGGTATTCATGCAACTCTCGATGAACGGCGGAAATTCCACCGATCCGGATCCGGGTTCGCTGCCCGAGCGGAACTTTCGCGCCGGCATCTGATCCGTGCCGGCGGGGCGTGTCAGGCGTGGACGAGCTTCAGGTGCCTGTCGAAGACGTTGAGCACCCGCGCGAGTTCGTGGCCGCGCTTCAGGATGAGCCCCGTCGCCGCCACCACCGAGTAGGCGCCCTGCTTGCGGGCGAGCTTGGGATCCTTGACGATCTGGAACAGCGGCACTTCGCTCGTGCGCCGGAACACCGAGAAGACGGCGCGATCCTGCAGATGGTCGATCGCGTAGTCCCGCCATTCGTTGGCGGCGACCATGCGCCCGTAGATTTTCAGGATTTGATCGAGTTCGCGTCGGTCGAACCTGACCGGTAGTCGTTCACGATCCCGCCGCGCCTCGTGAAGCGGGATCAGCATTGCGGAGCCGTCCCCATCCTCCGCACCGTTGGAACGCTCAGCCATGAGCTCACCTTCCGTGACAGTTTCACGACGGTTCAAGGTCATCTTTCCGGCCCGGTTTTGCAACCCCCGCGCCTGGAGGATATGCGAAACCGGGAAGGTGAAGGGACGCGCCGACCACAGGGAGCTCACACTTTGGCGACCCTTCTTACGCTCTTGAGTTGGCTGTTGCGCGAGGAGGCGACCGCTGTGGCAGTCGCTTCCGGTTCTTAACGCCAGGTTAACCGGTCGGTCACGAAGCAGGACAGGATGATCGAATTGGTGATGGCCCGCCACATTCCGGCCGCGAATTGTCCCGGTTGCGGCCCCAATGCGCGGCGAACATCCAATCGTTGCCTGAGACGGTTCGGTCCGGCGCTGGCCCCGTAACCCCAAGCCCCCCGCCCACGGTGTCTTCGCTGGGCCGAACCAACCTCGGCAACACCTCATTCTCGCGGAGACCCGCCCAGACGGCGGCTGGTCACATGATCGGGTGGTCGAGGATCGCAGCCCCGATGATCGGACCCGGAGAGCCGTCCACGCCCATCGCCTGGAGAAGCACGGCGCAGCCGCCCGCACCCTTCCGCTTCAGTTCGCTCGACGGGATTTCCAGCCGCATCTCGCGGCCGTGCCACATGCCCGCGGCCTGGATCGCGGAAACGGCATTCCAGTAGGTGATGGATTTTCCGGCGTTCTCGCCCCTGGCGATCTCGACCTCGGTTGCGGGCTCGAAGAACACCAGTACGACGTTCGCCTTGCCCTTCCGATGGGTGCCGGCGCCCGTCTCAATGACGATGCTCTCGGGGCTCTGGCGAATGCTGACATCGATCACCAGCCCCTTGCCCTCGGCATCCATGTCGGCGATCGCGCTCTCGATCTTGCCGCGGCTGGCGCCGTTCATGTGCTCGCGTCCGTTGACCACCACCTGCGGCGTGTAGACGGACCGCTGCCCGAGCGCGCGCGCATAGTCGCGCTGGCGGGCCGTGTTTTCGGGATCGGCGAGCGTGTCGCCCCAGCCGAGGTAGTCCCAGTAATCGACGTGATAGGCGAGCGCGACCACGTCGCCGCGCCGTGCGAGATCGGCAAGATACTCGTCGGCGGGAGGACATGAGCTGCAGCCCTGGCTCGTGAACAGTTCCACCACAGCACGCGGTTTGCCGTCCACGGTCTGAGCGGTCGCCGGCAGAGCCGGCGCTGCGACCATCGCCAGCAGGAACCCGGTCATTCGGAAGATGTTCATGTCCGATCCTGACTGAAATCCGGACTCCGATTGTCCGCTTTCTCGTATAGCTTCGACATTAAGCGCATGGCGAGGTCAACCCGAAGTCACGTTGCGGTGAGACGATTCTCCCGCATACTCCGCCCGAAAGGGAGAGCCGGGCGTGAATGATTCGCTTTTTGCCAGCATCGACAACTACTGCGAGCGCACCGGCCCCGAATTCTGGTCGGAACCGCTGAACGCGGTGACGAACCTCGCCTTTATCCTCGCGGGAATCTGGGGATTGTGGGCGATCCGCAAGCGCGGCGGCGACGTCTTCGCCGTGGCGCTGGCGTGGTGGGTCATCGCCATCGGCATCGGCTCGACGCTCTTCCACACCTTCGCCAACGGGCTGACGATCTGGTTCGACGTGGTGCCGATCGCCACCTTCACGTTGGCGCTGACGCTGTTCAACATCCGCCGCTGGGTCGGTTTCGGCTGGGGCCTGTCCATCGTCGCACTGATAGGCTTCTTCGCCGTCGCCGGCGCGATCACAGCGATGTTGCCCGACTGGGTCCGGGTCGCCACCAACGGCACGTCCGGCTACCTGCCTGCGCTGCTGTCGCTGGCGTTCTGGGGGGTGGTCCTCGTCGTGCGCGGCCACCCCGCCGGGTGGTACGATATCGCGGCGGCGGCGATGTTGGTGGTCTCGGCAACATTTCGAACCATCGACCCGGACGTCTGCGCCGCTTTCCCGATCGGCACCCATTTCCTGTGGCACACGCTGAACGGCGCCATGCTCGCCGTGCTCCTGGCATCGGTCGCCTGGTACGGCACGCCGGGAGGACGGGCAGGCAACAGCGCACCGGCGCCAAACCGAGGCTGACGAAAAAAGCCCGGCCTCGAAGGAGGCCGGGCAGTCGGCAGGCGGGCCGGGGGGAGCCGGCGGGAGTATCGGCCTGCGGGAAACCGTGTCGAGCCCGGGAGGGCGCGGGTCAGAGCATCCGCCGCGCGAGCGCTTCGTCGGCGCGACGCCGCGCTTGCGCGATCCAACCCAGATGCTCCGTCGGATCAATGCCGAGCGGTGCGTTCCACGCGACGTGAAGATCGCCGCGCACCAGCCCGATGTCGGCAAGCTGCGCATCGCTCATCTCACCGAGCTGATAGATCTCGCGTCGGTTACGCCAGGAGCGGATGAATTTCGCCACCCCGTTCACGATCCGCAGCCCGAGCGCCGGGCGCACATGGGCGGGCCTCTCGATGGTGCTGTGATCCAGGGCGGTCATGTCATTCTCCTTCGCTTTTTCCGAGGACGCGCAAACCCCTTCGGCGGAAACAGTATTCCGGCCGCTGGCTGCTGTGGTGCGTCCAGTCGTTGAACGATTTTCTTATTCCCGACCGCGATTGATAAGTCGAACGAATGTTTCTAATCTTATGCATCAAAGTTCATGATAGGTGTGTCCGCATGGCCGCTCAGCTCGACCTCGACCAGCTCCAGACTTTCCTTGCGATCGCAGAAACGGGCTCCTTCACGCGCGCCGCCGAGGAGGTGTTCCGCACCCAGTCGGCGGTATCGATGCAGATGCGCCGGCTGGAGGAGCGGATCGGCCGCCCGCTGTTCGAGAAGGACGGCCGCACCAACCGCCTGACGGAAGACGGGGAGCGCCTGCTCGCCTATGCGCGGCGCATGATCCGGCTGAATCGCGAGACGCTGGCCGCCTTCGACGACAACCGCCTGGAAGGACAGGTTCGCATCGGCACGCCGGACGACTACGCCGACCGCTTCCTGCCGGAGATCATGGCGCGCTTCGCACGGTCCAACCCGCGGGTGGAAATGTCGGTCGTGTGCGAGCCGACGGTCAATCTCGTCGAGCAGATCCGCCGCGGCCAGCTGGACGTCGCTCTGGTGACCCATGACGACGAGAAGGGCGCCTCGGAAGTCGTTCGGCGAGAACCCTTGTTGTGGGTCGCGTCCGCGAACCACGCCGTGCACGAGGAGGATATCCTGCCGCTCGCCGTCGGCCGCCCGACCTGCGTGTGGCGCCGCTCGGCCATCGACATGCTCGACCAGATGGAGCGCGACTACCGGGTGCTGTTCACCAGCTGGTCGGCAAGCGTCATCATCGCGGCGGTGATGTCGGGGCTGGCGGTCTCCGTCCTGCCGGAATGCGCGCTGCGGCCGGGCATGCGCGTGCTGACCGAGAGCGACGGTTTCGGCACCCTGCCCGACTGCCGCATCGGCATGATGCGCGGCCACACCTCGCAGCCGGCGATCGTGGAGGCGCTGGTGCGCCACATCACCGAGAGCCTCGACAACATCTCGCTTCCGGCGCCGGAGGACGGCGCCAGTTTCGATTTCGCCGCGATCGGATTTTCACTGCGCGGGCGCCGTCAGAAGCCGGGCACGATGGCGGGCTGGTAACAGGGAGGCCAGTCAGACCTCGCCGCGCAACAAGAGTTCCTTCAGCGGAATCTCTATACGACAGTGCAGGCCGGTCGGCTCGAAGGCCAGGCTCGCGCGGCCCTTGAGCTGATAGGCGAGCGTGCGCTCCACGATCTCGTTCCCAACCCCCGCCGCCTCGCTCCTTAGATGCTCGTCAGGCGCCTCCGTTTCGGGTAGATTTCGTCATCGACACCGCGGAGCCTGAGATCGCCTTGTCCTCTCTTTCCGAGCATACGCGCCCGGGCGACCGCCTGTGGCTCAGGATCGCCGAACGGCCATGGCTCTTCGCCGCGCTGATCGTGCTGGCGCTCGCGCTCCTGCCGGTGGCGGTCTGGCTTGATCTGAAGAACCTTTCCGACAACGCGCTGTCCACCCAGGCGCGCACCCTCAACGGGATGTTCAACGACATCCGCGGCTACTACAGCGCCAACGTCGTCGGCCGCGTCCAGGGTTTCGAGGGTGATTCCGTCGCCGCCCATAACTACGAGGACGTGCCCGGCGCCATTCCCATCCCCGCGACACTGTCGCTCGAACTGGGCAACGTGATCGCCGGCCGCGGCGTCGAGGACATCTCCTACAGGTTCGTCTCGGACTTTCCTTTTGCCAACCGAGCGCCGCACAATCTCGACGGCTTCGAAACCAAGGCACTCGCCGATTTCCGCGGAACGCGCGACCCCGAGCAGGTTGCGACCGAGATCACCGGGTCGCTGTTCGAGCGCCAGATCCGCATGGCCGTGCCGGTGATGCTCGGGCAGGCCTGCGTGTCGTGCCACAACGTCCATCCCGAGAGCCCCAAGCGCGACTGGCAGGTCGGAGACGTGCGCGGCATCCAGGCTATCACCGTGCACCAGCCGATCGCGAGGAACCTGTTCTCCTTCAAGTACCTGTTCATGTACTTCGCTGGCGCCGGCGCCTTCGGCATCGCCTTCGCCGGCCTCCAGTGGCGTCAGGCCAACGCCTTCCGCCACATGAACCGCGAACTGGAGGACGCCAACGGCTTCCTCGCCGCGGTGTCCATGAAGATCTCGAAGTACCTGTCGCCGCAGATCTACAAGTCGATCTTCTCGGGCGAGAAGGACGTGGTCATCTCCACCGAGCGCAAGAAGCTCACCATCTTCTTCTCCGACATCAAGGATTTCACCGAGACGGCCGAGCACCTGCAGCCGGAGGAACTGACAAGCCTGCTCAACGAGTATTTCACCGAGATGTCGACCATCGCGCACGAGCACGGCGCCACCGTCGACAAGTTCATCGGCGACGCCATCCTCGCCTTCTTCGGCGATCCTGAGACCAGGGGCGCGCGCGAGGACGCCAATGCCTGCCTCGACATGGCGATCGCCATGCAGCGGCGCATGGTGGAGCTGAAGTCCGAATGGCGCCGACGCGGCATCGAAAAACCCTTCGAGGTGCGCATGGGCATCAACACGGGCTACTGCAACGTCGGCAATTTCGGCTCTGCCGACCGCATGGACTATACGATCATCGGTGCTGAGGCGAACCTCGCCGCCCGTCTCCAGCACGTGGCCGAGCCCGGCGGCATCGTCATCTCATACGAAACCTGGGCGCATGTGCAGGACCGCGTGCGCGTCCACCGGCTGGATCCGATCACGTTGAAGGGCATCTCGGGCGAGATCGTGCCCTACGCCGTGGAAGGCATCCACGATGCCCCGAGCCAGTCGGCCGAGACCATCAACGAGACCGGCAACGGCCTTTCCCTGTTCCTCGACATCACCAAGCTCGACGGCGAGGCCCGCCGCCGCGCCGAAACCGTGCTGGAGAAGGCGCTGGGGGCGGTGAGGAGGAAAGGCGAGGCCTGACTGCAAGCCTCGGTCGGTTTTCGGCCCGTCAACGGGAGAAGACAAACCGTTCCAGCTTGCCGAGCGTCTGAAGCCCCAGTTCCACGGCCCCGAAGCCTTTCGCCGTATGGTATTCGGCCGCCGTGCTGAAGACCATGCCGAGCGTCACCTTCGTCGTGCCGCCCAAATCCTCGAACACGGCCCATGCATCGGCATGTTTGGGCCCGTTTTCGCCCCACAGGAGCTCGTAAGACATCCTGTCCTCCACCCGCACCTCGCCGTAGCGATGGTGGTTGGGAAAGACCGTTCCGTCGGGACCGATCATGTCGAAGACCCATTCGCCGCCCTGCCGCAGGTCGATCCTCTTCGTCTTGCAGGAAAACCCGTCCGGCCCCCACCATTGCGGCAGGGTCTCCTCGTTCATCCAGGCCTTCCACACCAGGTGACGCGGCGCCGCGATCACGCGCTGCAGTATCATCGTCCGTCCGGCAACGGCCGAGAGATTGTCCAGCCCCGCTCCGAAACCCTGCCGATAGCCCTCCTCCATATCCTCGGCCAGCGACGAGAGCTGCACGGTCACCTGGATGCGGCTGTGCTCGCCATTCCCTTCGATCGCCGCTGTCACCAGCGCGGCCGACAACGTTTCGCCTTCGCGGGAAATCACCTCCGAGTTCACGCTGCGCGACGGTGCGCGCAGGTCGAGCCAACCGATATCGCAACGGATGTCGGGCTCGCCCGCGACCTTGCAGAGCGAGACCTCGCGGCCGCCGACGCGCGTGCCGGCCTCCAGATACTCGACGGTCACGGACGGTGTCGGCGCGGACCAGACCGTGCGGGCGGCGGGCGCCGTCCAGGCTTCCCAGAGCGTCGCCGGCGGCGCGGCGACGTCGCGCTCGAAGGTCAGGGTCGCGAAACGGACATTCGTTGCGACGGCCCGGGCTTGTGAGACATCCGGGGCGGCGCCCGGTTCGATATCCAGTGTCATTCGTCGGCATCCTTCATCAAGGTCATCACATAGGCATCCAGCCTGTCGAGCCGGGCTTCCCAGATGGCCCGCTGTTCATCGAGCCATGTCCGGATTGGGACCAGGGCTTCGGGTACGACGGCGCAGGTGCGGACACGCCCGTCTTTCGACGTCGCGATCAGCCCCGCCTCCTCCAGCACGGAGAGGTGCCGCATCACGGTCGGCAGGCGCAGTCCCGTGGGGTTCGCCAACTCCGTGACCGGCGCGGGTCCCTCCGCGAGCCGGGTGAGAATCGACCGCCGCGTCGGGTCCGCCAAGGCGTGAAAGAGAAGCGAGAGGTCTGGATCATGCTTAGCCACATGTCTAACTATCGCGTCGATGGCATCGGCGCAAGCAAAAACTTCGTCACTTGGCTAAGTATGAGCAGCGACGCTTACAGCGGGATCGGACTGACCGACCCCTGCACTCACCGCTTGCCAGCATTCCCGGTGCCGCCACCTGCGTCGAAGCCGGTTTTCCACAAACGGCAGCCAGCCCTGCCACGATCGCGTGAGACCGACGGTTTCGGCATTCAGGACGGCGCCGCACACCACGCTATCCGGTTGATCCCGGCTGCCATTCATGCACATGTGGGCGAACCGGCCGCGGAGGAGACTGGCTGGCCGTCCGGATCACGTACAGTGATCTAATCGATTTGAGGAGGAGAGACGACATGTTGAGAAAACTGCTCGCAAGCGCAGCCGTCGCCGTATCGGCGATGGTCCTGACCGGCGCCGCCATGGCGGCTGACTACAACTGGACGTTCCAGACGTCCGAGACAGCCGGTGAACCCGGCTTCGTGAACAAGCAGAAATGGGCCGAGACGGTGAAGGAACTGTCCGGCGGTCGCATCGAGATCGAGATCGTGCCCATCGGCGCGGTCGTTCCGCACACCGACACGCTGGAAGCCGTCGGCGGCGGAATACTGCAGGGGCACTTGACCGACCCGAGCTACTTCGCCGGCAAGGACCCCGCCTTCGCGATGATGGGGAATCTCGTCGGCGCCTGGAGCGATCCGTTCGAACTGCTCGGCTTCATGCAGTCCGGCGGCGGGCACGAACTCTATTCCGAACTGGTCGAGCCCTATGGCGTGCACTTCATCGGCGCGGCTGCGACCGAGCCGGAGGCCTTCGTCTCCTCCAAACCGATCCGCACCGTCGAGGACCTGAAGGGCATCAAGCTGCGCGCACCGGAAGGCATGGTCTACGAGATCTTCTCCAAAGCCGGCGCGTCGCCGGTGGCGCTGCCGGGCTCGGAAGTCTTCACCGCCCTCGACAAGGGCGTCGTCGACGCCGCCGACTATACCGTCTTCGCCACCAACCAGGCGCAGGGCATGAACGACATCGCCCACTATCCGCTCTATCCCGGCTTCCACTCGCTGCCGCTGATCGACATTTCGATGACCAAGTCGATCTGGGACGAACTGCCCGACGACCTGAAGGCGGTCCTGAACGCGTCCGTCGACGTGTTCATCTTCCAGCACGTCTATTCGGTGCGCAAACTCGATGCGGAGGCCGTCGCCAAGGCCAAGGAGAACCCGGACATCGAGATCATCAACTGGTCGGGCGACGAGCGTGCCAAGTTCCGCCGCATCGCCCAGCAGGAGTGGGAGACCTGGGCGGCCAAGACCGAAATGACCCAGCGCTACTACGATGCGGTCGTCGCCTATCTCAAGGGACGCAACCTGCTCTGATCGCCAGCGTCTGACGCGACCGATCACCCGCGCCCGGCCGGTCGTTCAGCCGGGCGCATTCGTCTGCGACGGGAGGAAAGCATGTCGGACAATCCGCAGCCCGGCGATCCGGCGAACGACGGCGACGCCGAGATCCGCTCGCGGCTCGACCGCGTGGTGGCCGCCGCGGCCAAGCCGTTGTCGTGGGCGATCTTCCTCGCCTTCGTGATCAGCGTCTACGAGGTCATCGCCCGATACGTCTTCGACAGCCCCACCTACTGGGCCCATGAATCGACGACCTTCCTGATCGCCGCCATCTTCCTGGTCGGCGGCCCTATCGCGCTCTCGCGCGACAAGCACATCCGCGTGCGCATGATCTACGACGCCGTCTCGCCCGAGACGCGCCGCTGGCTCGACGTGGCCAATTCCATCATCGCGATGATCTTCTTCGCCGGGCTCGGCTATGCCGGCTGGATCATGGCCTGGAAGGCGACCCACACGCCCACCGGCGCGATTCATTTCGAGGGCACCGGCACGGCCTGGAACCCGCCGACACCGGCGCTGCTGAAGATCCTCATCCTGGGATGCGTGGTGCTGATGTTCGTCCAGTCGGCGCTTCACCTCGTCAAGGCGCTCCGGCGCGACGTGCCGCACGACCCGCGCGGAGACCGTTGACATGGGGCTCAGCGCGCTCGGCATCGAGAACGGCACGTATCTGCTCGTCGCCCTGATCTTCCTCCTGCTCTTGACCGGTATGCCACTCGCCTGGGTGACCGGCCTCGTCGCCCTGCTCTTCACCTTCGGATGGTTCGGCGGCAACGCGCTGCCGCTGGTCACCTCGCGCATATTCGGCTTCATCACCGAGTATTCGCTGGTCGCCATACCGATGTTCATCCTCATGGCGGCGCTGCTCGACAGGTCGGGAATAGCGAAGGACCTCTTCAACGGCATGCGCGTGCTCGCCGGGCGGCTGCCCGGCGGCGTGGCGGTGCAGACGCTGATCGTCGCCATCCTGATGGCCGCCATGTCGGGCGTGATCGGCGGCGAGATCGTGCTGCTCGGCATTTTGGCGCTGCCGCAGATGCTGCGGCTCGGATATGACCGCAGCCTGTCGATCGGCGTGGTCTGCGCGGGCGGATCGCTCGGAACCATGATGCCGCCGTCGATCGTCCTGATCATATACGGCCTCGTCGCCGGCGTCTCGATCGCAGACCTCTTCGTTGCCGCCATCACGCCTGCGATGCTCCTGCTCGGCTGCTACATCGCCTACGTGCTGATCCGCTGCCTGCGCGATCCCTCGCTCGGCCCGCCGATGTCGGCCGAGGAACATGCGGAGGAGTCCCTCGGCAGCGCGCTGAGGTCCCTCGTCGCGCCGCTGTTCATCGTGCTCGTCGTGCTCGGCTCGATCTATGGCGGCATTGCCTCCATCACCGAAGCCGCCGCGCTCGGCGTCTCCTCGGTGATCGTGATCTCGGCCCTGCGGCGCGAACTCAACTTCGCCATGATGCAGGAGAGCCTCGTCCACACGCTGGAGACCTGCGGCATGATCATCTGGATCGGCATCGCGGCGGCCGTGCTGGTGGGCGTCTACAACCTGATGGGCGGCAACCGCTTCGTCTCGGCCGCGATCCTCGGTCTCGACGCCTCGCCGGTCGTCATCATCATGGTGATGATGCTCATCCTGCTGGTGCTCGGCATGTTCCTCGACTGGATCGGCATCGCGCTTCTGACGCTGCCGATCTTCGTGCCGATCATTACGGAGCTCGGCTTCGACCCGATCTGGTTCGGCATCCTGTTCGCGGTCAACATGCAGGTGTCCTACCTGACGCCGCCCTTCGGACCGGCCGCCTTCTACCTGAAGAGCGTCGCGCCGCCGGACATCACGCTGAAGCACATCTACACCGCGCTGCTGCCCTTCATAGGGCTGCAACTACTGGTGCTGGCGCTGCTCCTGTTCTTTCCGCAAATCGCCATCTGGCCGCTGTAGCATCCGGACCGGAACGCACGCACTTGAAGATCACCGCCGTCACCGCTCACGTCGTCAACGCCGAGATGCGCAACTGGATCTTCGTCAAGGTCCAGACCGACGTGCCTGGCCTGCACGGCTGGGGCGAGGCGACGCTGGAGTGGAAGACGAAGAGCGTCGCCGGCGCCGTCGAGGACCTCGCGCCGCTGGTCGTCGGCCGCAATCCGCTCGACATCGAGCAGGCTGTGCGGGCGATGCGCAAGCATTCCTTCTGGCGCCTCGGCGCCATCGGCATGAGCGCGGTTTCCGGCATAGAACTGGCGCTCTGGGACATCATGGGCAAGCATTTCGGCGTGCCGGTCTGGCGGCTCGTGGGCGGCAAGACCCGAGACAGGGTCCACGTCTACACCCACCTCGGCTTCGGCGACATGCGCGCCGTCTACGAGACCGACAGCGCGGACCCGCTGGTGGAGCGCGCGCAGGAGGTGCTTTCGCGTGGCTACACTGCCTTCAAGGTGGTCATCCTGCCTTATGTCCACGCCTACGCGCCGCGCAAGGCCGTTGCCCATGTCGAGCGGCTGATGGGCAGCCTCCGCGAGGCGGTGGGGCCGGACATCGAGATCATGCTCGACTTCCACGGCAAGCCCGGCTCCGTCGCCACCGCGCTCTCCTTCATCGAGGCCGTGGCGCCATTCCATCCGATGTTCGTCGAGGAGCCGATCCAGCCCGGCGACGTGCGCGGCATGCGCATGGTCACGGAGAAATCGACCGTGCCGATCGCCACCGGCGAGCGCCTCGTCGAGCGCAGCGAATTCGAGGACCATTTCCACGCCCGCGCGATGGACATCGTCCAGCCCGACATCTGCCACTGCGGCGGCCTGCTCGAGGCCAAGAAGATCGCCGCCATGGCCGAGGCCGCCGGCATGGGGGTGGCGCCGCACAACCCTCTCGGGCCGATCGCCGGCGCGGCGGCGCTGCACTTCGCCGTCTCGACGCCCTCCCACATCATCCAGGAGGAGATGGTCGGCGCCGTGCCATGGTATTTCGACGTTGTGCAGGGTCCGATCCGCATGGTCGACGGCCACTGGCAGGTGCCGGAGACGCCGGGCCTCGGCATCGAGGTGGACGAAGCCGAATGCGCCAGGCATCCCTTCGCGCCGGAAGTCTATCACACCACCAATGCGGTTCTCGCGGACGGCACGATCGTCGACTGGTAGCGACGGTTCGCAACGTCTTCGGTCGACAGGCGCATTCGCTGCTCTTTCCCCTCCCCACGCACCGGGTTAGAACGCCCCATGCCCGATCTCCTCTCTCCCGATTCTCCCACTAATGCCGCCGAGTTCACCGTTTCGGAGCTTTCCGGCGCGCTGAAGCGCACCGTCGAGGACGCCTTCGGCAACGTGCGGGTGCGCGGGGAGATTTCCGGCTATCGCGGGCCGCACTCCTCCGGCCATGCCTATTTCGCGCTGAAGGACGACCGCGCCCGGCTGGAAGCGGTGATCTGGAAGGGCACCTTCGCGCGGCTGAAGTTCCGCCCCGAGGAAGGCATGGAGGTGATCGCACAAGGCAAGCTCACCACCTACCCGGGCTCATCGAAGTACCAGATCGTCATCGACAGCATCGAGCCCGCAGGCGCGGGCGCGCTGATGGCGCTGCTGGAGGAACGCAAGCGCCGGCTGGCGGCGGAAGGCCTGTTCGAGCAGGCGCGCAAGCAGCTGCTGCCCTTCATGCCGAGGGTGATCGGCGTCGTCACCTCGCCGACCGGCGCGGTGATCCGCGACATCATCCATCGGATCTCGGACCGCTATCCACTGCATGTGCTGGTGTGGCCGGTGCGCGTGCAGGGGGAGACGACAGGCATGGAAGTGTCCAACGCGGTCGCCGGCTTCAACGCGCTCCAGCCCGGCGGCGCGATCCCCCGACCGGACGTCCTGATCGTGGCGCGTGGCGGCGGCAGCCTGGAGGATCTCTGGGGGTTCAACGACGAGGCGATCGTACGCGCGGTCGCGACCTCCGGCATCCCGGTCATCTCCGCCGTCGGCCACGAGACCGACTGGACATTGATCGATCTCGCCGCTGACGTTCGCGCACCGACGCCGACCGGCGCGGCCGAGATGGCGGTGCCGGTTAAGGCCGATCTCGAAGCAACGCTCGCCAGCCTTGGCGCGCGGCTGAAGAACTGCTCGTCGCGCAATTTCGACCGCAAGCGCCAGGCACTGCGCGCCGCCGCGCGCGCCCTGCCCTCGGCCGACCAGCTGCTCGCGCTGCCCCGCCGCCGCTTCGACGAGGCCTCGGCCCGGCTCGACCGCTGCCTCAACGTCGGTATCGAGCGAAAGCGCGCCCGCTTCGCCGGCCTGCGCCTGACCCCTGCCACGCTGGAGCGGCGCATGGCCGAGGCCGGCCGCCACCTCGCCCGTCTCGGCGCGCGCATTCCCGGCGCGCATTCCGCGCTGCTGCGCGACCGCTCCCACCGGCTCGCCCGCTCCGCCGCGCGGCTGGGACTGGAGCCGCTGCTACGGCGCATGTCGGCCTGCGACGATCGCGTGGCGAACCTCGGCCGCCGGGCAGACCGGGCAGCGGATGTGCGGCTCGCGCGCCTTTCCGACCGGCTCTCGCAGGCGGCGCGCCTCAATGCTTCCCTTTCCTACAAGGCGGTGCTGGACCGCGGCTTCGTTGTTGTCCATGACGCCTCCGGCGCGCCGGTCAAACGGGCCGCCACGCTCGGGGCCGGGGACCAGGTCTCCCTGCAGTTCGCCGACGCCTCGACCGGCGCGGTGATCGTCGGGGAAGTCGGCCCCGCGAAGCCGCGCCCCAAGGCAGCGCCATCTTCCAAAACTCCGCCGGCCGGCCAAGGGTCGCTCTTCTGACCCGCTGCGCCTCTTTCGCAAGCGCGAAGAGTTTCTGATTAATTAATGAGCGATCTGCAAAAAACGCAGGCGATCCATGCGTTTTCGTCCCTTCTCGCACTGCACAAAAACACCTATCTGCGCATTGTGAAATCGCATTTGCCGTAGAAAGACGCAGAGATGAACATTTTCCAGAACTATCGCAACTGGCGCCGCTATCGCAGCGCTATCGACGAACTCAGCCGCCTGAGCTCCCGCGAGCTCGACGACATTGGCATCACGCGCGCGGACATCCCGCACGTCGCACGCCGCGGCCGCTGATCGGCCTCATCGCAGATTTGGCGGCCGGGTTCACCTTTCCGCCCATGAAATGAAAACGACCGCCGGGATCACTCACGGCGGTCGTTTCGTTTTGCGGGTGCCGCGATCTCAGGCGGCGAGGTCGCGCAGCACGTACTGCAGGATGCCGCCATTCTTGAAGTAGTCGAGCTCGTCGAGCGTATCAATGCGGCAGATGATCGGCACGTCGGCGGTCGTTCCGTCCGCATATTCGACCTTGGCGATCATCTTCTGGCGCGGCTTGATGTTTTCGAGCCCGTCGATGGTGACCTTCTCGTCGCCCTTGAGGCCGAGCGAGGCCCATGACGTGCCTTCCTCGAAGACGAAGGGGATGACGCCCATGCCGACGAGGTTCGACCTGTGGATGCGCTCGAAGGACTGCGCGACGACCGCCTTGACGCCGAGCAGGTTGGTGCCCTTGGCCGCCCAGTCGCGCGAGGAGCCGTTGCCGTACTCAACGCCGGCGAACACGACCAGCGGCACGCCCTCCTGCTTGTACTGCATGGCGGCGTCGTAGATCGACATCTCCTCTTTCGAGGGATAGTGGATCGTGTAGCCGCCCTCGCGGCCGTTCTCGCCCAGCATGAAGTTGCGGATGCGGATGTTGGCGAAGGTGCCGCGCATCATGACTTCATGGTTGCCGCGCCGTGTGCCGTACTGGTTGAAGTCGGCGACGCCAACGCCGTGGTCGGTGAGGTACTGCCCCGCCGGGGAAGCGGCCTTGATCGAACCCGCCGGCGAGATGTGATCGGTGGTGATCTTGTCGCCGAACAGGCCAAGGATGCGCGCGCCCTGGATCTTGCCTATGTCGCCCGCCTTCTTCGGCATGCCGGCGAAGTAGGGCGGGTTCTGGACGTAGGTGGAATCATCGTCCCAGGCATAAGTCTCCCCGGCCGGGATCTGCACCGCCTGCCAGTTCTCGTCGCCGGTGAACACCTCGGCGTACTTCTGCTCGAACAGATCGCGCGTGACGTGCTTCTGGATGAACTCCTGGATCTCCTGGTTGGAGGGCCAGATGTCCTTCAGGAACACGTCCTTGCCGTCCCTGTCCTGCCCGATCGGTTCCTTGGTCAGGTCCTTGGTGACCGTACCGGCGAGGGCATAGGCGACGACCAGCGGCGGCGAGGCGAGATAGTTGGCCTGCACGTCGGGCGAGATGCGGCCTTCGAAGTTGCGGTTGCCGGACAGAACGCCCGCCGCGATCAGGCCCTTGTCGTTGATGGTCTTGGACACCGCCGGCGGCAGCGGGCCGGAATTGCCGATGCAGGTCGTGCAACCGAAGCCGACGAGATTGAAGCCGATCTGGTCGAGCTCCTTCTGCAGGCCGGCCTTCTCGAGATACTCGGCGACCACTTGGCTACCCGGCGCCAGCGAGGTCTTCACCCACGGCTTCTGCTTGAGGCCGAGACGGTTGGCGTTGCGGGCCAGAAGGCCGGCACCGATGAGCACCGACGGGTTGGACGTGTTGGTGCAGGACGTGATGGCCGCAATCGCCACGTCGCCATGGCCGAGGTCGAAATCCTCGCCTTCCACCTTCCAGCGCTTGTCGGCCTCGGAAGCGTCCTTCTTGTATTCCTTGACCAGTGCCTCCTCGAAGCCGGCGGCAATGCCCGGAAGCGGGATGCGCCCCTCGGGACGCTTCGGTCCGGCCATCGAGGGCACCACGTCGCCGAGATCGAGTTCCAGCGTGTCGGTGAAGACCGGCTCGGATGCACCGGGCTCCCAGAACATGCCCTGCGCCTTGGAGTAGGCCTCGACAAGGGCGATGCGATCCTTTTCGCGGCCGGAAATCGTAAGATACTTCAGTGTCTCCCTGTCGACCGGGAAGAAGCCGCAGGTCGCGCCGTACTCCGGACCCATGTTGCCGATCGTGGCTCGGTCGGCGAGCGTCATCGAGGCGAGCCCTTCGCCGAAGAACTCGACGAACTTGCCCACGACGCCCTTCTTGCGCAGCATCTGCACGACCGTCAGCACGAGATCGGTCGCGGTCACGCCTTCCTTCATCGAGCCGGTGAGCTTGAAGCCGACGACCTCGGGCAGGAGCATCGACACCGGCTGGCCGAGCATGGCCGCTTCCGCCTCGATGCCGCCGACGCCCCAGCCGAGCACGCCGAGGCCGTTGATCATGGTGGTGTGCGAATCGGTGCCGACGCAGGTGTCGGGATAGGCGACCGTCGCGCCGTCCTCGTCCTTCGTCCAGACAGTCTGGCCGAGATATTCGAGGTTCACCTGGTGGCAGATGCCGGTGCCGGGCGGCACGACACGGAAATTCTGGAAGGCCTGCTGGCCCCATTTCAGAAAGCGGTAGCGCTCGCCGTTGCGCTCGTATTCGAGCTCGACATTGCGGGCAAAGGCCATCGGCGTACCGAACTCGTCGACGATCACCGAATGGTCGATGACGAGGTCGACCGGCACCAGCGGGTTGATCTTCTGGGGATCGCCGCCGAGCGCCTTGATGCCGTCGCGCATGGCCGCGAGGTCGACGACGGCGGGAACGCCGGTGAAATCCTGCATCAGCACGCGCGCCGGACGGTAGGCGATCTCGTGTCCCGCCGAGCCCTTGTCGGCCAGCCAGTCCTTCACCGCCTCGATGTCGGCCTTGGTGACCGATCGGCCATCCTCGTTGCGCAGCAGGTTCTCCAGGAGCACCTTCATCGAGAAAGGCAGGCGCGACACGCCGTCGAGCCCGTTCTTCTCGGCCTCCGTCAGGTCGAAGTAGACGTACTCCCTGTCTCCCACCTTGAGGGTGCGGCGGCAATTGAAGCTGTCGAGAGAATTAGACACGTGCGATCCCTAACTGTCTGTTGCCGATTGGAAACGGACGCCAGTGCAAGGTGAGCAAAGGTGCGGGTACGGTCATTTCCGCTATCCGCTCCCGGGTACCGCGCCCCTTGCGGGGAGGTGGCGCCGTTCGGCGTAATTGGCTTCCATGCTGACCGCTGGCACGGTTGCTGATCTCTTAGAGAATTTCTAAAAAGAGTTCCAGTGTCGCGGGCGGGAATAATGCTGCATCGCAATGCGACTTTCAGCGGACGGGAAACGGATTTCGCATGCGTCTCGTGGCGGACGATCTATCGGGCGAACGCGGCGGCAGACGATGCCGATCGTAAGGTATTGCTGGCGATGCGAGATTGACCTCCCGATGCTGACAGAGGACGAGTGGGCGATCATGCAACCAGTGCTCATCCAATCGCTGGAGCAGGTCGCGCGATATCGCCGAGAGAGCGGCTCAGCCTTGCCGGAAGCGCTGGACACACTTGCTGAGGGGGATGAGCGGCTTCCCGCGCTGGCGCTGTTCGAGAAGATGACCGGAATGAACGAAACCAATGTCAATGCAATCTGGCATCACCGCGCCAGCATGTACGGACCCGATTGCACCGAGTGTGGGAAGCCTTTGCGGACACCGAAGGCGCGCCTGTGCGCATACTGCGGCACCGAACGGGTTTGATTTCCATTGATAGGCATCTTGTGTTCTCAGCGGACTGGAGGTGAATTGATGGCTTCTGCATGCGGATGATCGCCAGGGAACTTTCCGGCGAACGGGGCGGCGAACCGGTATTTTCCGGCATCTCCTTCACGCTTGCCGACGGTGAGGGGCTGCTCGTCACGGGACCCAACGGTTCCGGCAAGTCGACGCTGCTTCGTATCGTGGCGGGCCTGCTTCCTTCCTCGGGCGGGACGATGGAGATCGCGGACGCGGACGCCCGGTGGCCCGACATCGCCTCGGCCAGCCACTATCTCGGCCACCAGAACGCGCTGAAGCCGGCGCTCAGCGTGCGCGAGAATCTCGGCTTCTGGCGCGACTACATGGGAGAGCCGCACCTAGCGGTTACCGAAGCGCTCGAGATGGTGGGCCTCGAAGAGATCGGCCACCTGCCGCTCGGCTACCTGTCGACCGGCCAGAAGCGTCGCATCGCGATTGCTCGGCTGCTGGTCAGCTACCGTCCGGTCTGGCTGCTCGACGAGCCGACGGCCGGCCTCGACAGGGCGTCCGAAAAGCAGTTCGCGGACCTGATGCGGACGCATCTCGAGGACGGCGGCATGATCCTCGCCGCCACCCACCTGCCGCTCGGGCTGGAGTGGACGCACGAACTGAGGATGGGGGCCTGAGATGCTGGCCCTCTATGTCCGCGACGTGCGGCTCGGTATCCGCGCCGGCGGCGGGGCGCTGGTTGGCATCCTGTTCTTCCTCGCGGTCGTGGCGGTGATCCCCTTCGGCGTCGGGCCGGACCTGAATCTGCTTGCGCGCATCGGCCCGGCGATCCTGTGGATCGGCGCGCTGCTCGCCAGCCTGCTCGGGCTCGACCGCCTGTTCCAGGCCGACCGCGACGACGGTTCGCTCGATCTCCTGATCATGAGCGGCGGACGGCATCTGCTCGCGCTGGCGGTGCTGGTGAAATGTCTCGCGCACTGGACGGCAAGCGTCCTGCCGCTGGTGATCGCCGCGCCGCTCCTCGGGCTCTTCATGAACATGGACCCGGTCGGCATCGGCGCGGCCACTCTGACGCTGCTCTTCGGCACCCCGGCCATCGCCTTCATCGGCGCGGCCGGGGCCGCGGTCGCGGTCTCCCTGCCGCGCGGCGGGCTGCTGGTTTCGGTGCTGGTGCTGCCGCTGGTCATACCCGTGCTGATCTTCGGCGTGTCGGCGAGCTATGGCGCTGTGACCGAGCCGGACCCGTTCCTGCCGCCGTTCCTGCTGATGGTGGCACTGACCATGTTCTTCGCGGTGCTCGGCCCGCTGGCCGCGGCGGCCGCCCTGCGGTGGTCGGCGGACTGACGCGATGCCGGGCGAGACGGACCTGCAAACGCTTCTCGCCTCGATGCGCCCCCGCCTCGACGACCGGGTGTTCGTCTTCGCCAGCGTGAAACGTGGTCAGCCGCTGCCGCAGGACGCCGGCATCCTCATGCGCTTTTTCGAGCGAGAGGGAACGACCCTCGTCCTGCCGATTGAGGATGCGACCCTCCTCGGCATCGAATGCACGTTCCCCTGCCGGATGATCACGCTCGACATCCACTCCTCGCTGGAGGCGGTCGGGTTCCTCGCCGCGATCCTGCCGCGCCTGGCCGCTGCCGGCATCGGCGTCAATCCGGTCTCGGCCTTCCATCACGACCACCTCTTCGTACCGTCCGACAGGGCCGAGGATGCGCTGGCGATCCTGAAGGACATCGCCTCCGAAGCGCAAGCCGGGTCGATCGGCCGCGGACCCGTCGCATCGAATTGATCGCCGGTTTGACGACGGTCAATTGCGGCTCGTGCCAAGGAATTCTATGAGAAGCCCATGAGCCAGACCACGCTTGCAACCTCACGCTGGACCGATCTGGCGAATCCCACGCGGTTCGTCGCGCTGGCCAATGCCGTCGTGCCCTGGCTCGCGGGCCTTACGGCGATCGTGCTGGCGGTCGGATTGTGGCTCGCGTTTACCGCGCCCGAGGACTACCAGCAGGGCATCACCGTGCGCATCATGTACATCCACGTGCCCTTCGCGTGGCTCGCCATGATGTGCTACTCGATCATGGCGATCTCGGCCATCGGGACGCTGGTCTGGCGCCATCCGCTGGCCGACGTCGCGCTGAAGGCTGCGGCACCCATCGGCGCAGTGTTCACCGCGCTGTCGCTGATCACCGGCTCCATCTGGGGCAAGCCCATGTGGGGCACCTGGTGGGTCTGGGACGCGCGGCTAACCTCCGTGTTCGTGCTCTTCCTGATGTATCTCGGCCTGATCGCGCTCACACGCGCGCTCGACGATCCGAGCCGCTCCGCGCGCGCGGCGGCTATCGTCACGCTGGTCGGCTTCGTCAACATTCCGATCATCAAGTTCTCGGTCGACTGGTGGAACACGCTACACCAGCCGGCCTCGGTGATGCGTCTCGACGGACCGACGATCCATCCGAGCCTGCTCTGGCCGCTGCTTACGATGGCGCTGGGTTTCACGCTGCTCTTCTTCACGCTGCACCTGATGGCGATCCGCACCGAGATCTGGCGCCGTCGGGTGGCCGCCATGCGCCGCGTCAGCGCCCGCCGCGCCGACCGCAAGGCGGACTGACGACGATGACCCATGCGCTCTACGTCGCCGCCGCCTACGGCATTTCGGCGATCGCAATCGTCGCGATGATCGCCGGGGCGCTCCTCGATCAGCGGGCGCGCAAGACCGAACTCGCGGAACTCGAGGCGAGCGGCGTGCGCCGCCGGTCCGAGCGCGCGCGGGAGGACAAAGCTTGAGCGTCGAGGAAAGCCCGCGGAAGTCGCGCAGCTGGATCGTTTTCATTCCGCTGGTGGCCTTCCTCGTCCTGTCGGGCCTGTTCCTGGCACAACTGATGTCGGGCCGGGACACCTCCACCATTCCTTCCGCACTCATCGGCCAAGCCGCGCCGCCGACGGACCTGCCGCCGCTCGAAGGCGCCGGCGTACCGGGATTCACTAATGCCGACCTCGCGAGCGAGGTGACGCTGGTCAACGTCTGGGCTTCGTGGTGCGCACCCTGCCGGCAGGAGCACCCGCTGCTGATGCAGCTGGCAGGGGACGACCGCTTCCGCATCGTCGGGCTGAACTACAAGGACGACCCGGCCAACGCCCGCCGCTTCCTCGGCGAACTCGGCAGCCCCTACGACGCGATCGGGGTGGACGGGAATGGCCGAACGGCGATCAACTGGGGCGTCTACGGCGTACCGGAAACCTTCCTGGTCGGCCGCGATGGCACCATCCTGTGGAAGCATGTCGGCCCGTTCACGGCGGAAAGCGTGGAGAGCGAGCTGATGCCGCAGATCGAGAAGGCGCTGGCGGAGCCAACGCCGGGAGCCTGACATGTCGCGCGCTGAGAGGCTTCTTGCGCTGATCGAGATTCTGCGCCGTCACCGCAACCCGGTCAGCGGATCCGACTTGGCGCGAGAGACCGGCGTGAGTATCAGGACGCTCTATCGCGACATCGAATCCCTGCGCGGGCAGGGAGCCGTTATTGAGGGCGAACCGGGGCTTGGCTATGTGCTCAGACCCGGCTTCGTCCTGCCCCCGCTCATGTTCGGCGACGACGAGATCGAGGCACTATTGCTTGGCACTGCATGGGTTGCCGAGAGAGCTGACGAACGTCTCGGCGCCGCGGCCTCCTGTGCCATGGCCAAGATCGCTAACGTCCTGCCGGAGCGGCTGCGCCACAACATCGACACGTCGAGCTTGATGATTGGACCTGTGGACGAGGCCGTAGTGGACTCGATCGATATGGCTGTGATCCGCCGCGCCATCCGGACGGAACGAAAAGTGGAGATTGCCTACGGCAAGACGGGCGATGCCCATCTCCGTCGCACGATCTGGCCTATCGCCATCGGCTTCTTTGAGCGTGTGCGGGTCGTCGTCGCCTGGTGCGAATTGCGGGAGGCGATCCGGCACTTCCGGGGCGACCGTATCGTCGAGGTTTGCGAAACTGGGATGCGATACCCCCGCCGCAAGCACGACCTGTTGCAGGAGTGGCGGAAACGCGAAGAGCAGAATCCGTCCCACTGAGCGCTACTGCCGAAATCTGGCAGCGCCATGCGCTATCGCTCCTCCGCAACCAACGGAGACTTCCCTCATGTCGACCATTCCTCTCCTCTCCTCTCTCGCCGCGTCGCTCGCCATTGCCGCCGCGCCTGCACTTGCCACCGAACACAAAGAGTCGCGACGCATTCTGTCCGTCATCGAGGCGATGACGACCGCCTTCGCCGCCGGCGACGTCGAAGCTGTGCTCGAGACATATGAGAATGGCGCTGTCGTTGTCGGTGAGCCGGGCAGTCCGTCTTCTGGCGAAACGGCACTACGCGCCCTGTTCGAGGGTTTCCTCGCCGTGGAGCCGAAATTCACCTATCATGGCCATGAAGTCGTCGAGGCCGGCGACATAGCCCTGCATCTCATGCCTTGGGCGATGACAGGAAAAGCTCCTGACGGCACACCGATCGAGGATAGCGGGCTTTCGATCGCCGTCCTACGAAGGCAGGTGAATGGAGGATGGCTGATGGTAATCGACCATCCGTATGGAGACATGCAAATGAAGAGGTAGTCTGCCGAAACGCCATCCTGCTCCGGCGCGGAATCTGGTCGTACCGGCAACCTTCTCGGAACTGTAGGATAACACTTCAAGACAGCGCAACGCGCGAGGATGTCAACGCAGCGCTGGCGATCAAGAGCCTACTCGCTATCTGTCGGTTTCCAAACGCCGGTGAAGACTTGCCTACAGAAAATGAAAATCGTCACCGGCGTCTCCTCTCCTACCACATCGACTTGGCGTAGGCGTCGTCCAGCCACTCATCCGTCTCGCGCGCGGGCTGAGGTAGCGCAAGCTGGTCCTTGAGAATCTGGCCCAGCGTCGGCATCTCGGCGCGCGCCGGCCAGCTTTCCGGCTTCCACAGTTCCGAACGCATGAACGCCTTGGCGCAGTGCATGTAGCAGGCGAGCACCTTCACCACGATCACGGAAGCCGGGAGCCTGCCGTCGACGGCGAGACGGGTGCGCAGGACCTCGTCGGTGGTGATGCGGGCCTGTCCGTTGACGCGCAGCGTCTCGTTCATGCCCGGGATGAGGAAGAGCAGCCCGACCGCCGGATCGCGCAGGATGTTTTCCAGCGTGTCGAGCCGGTTGTTGCCCGGCCGGTCGGGGATGGCGAGGGTGTGGTCGTCCAGAACGGCGACGAAACCCGGCTTGTCGCCCTTCGGCGTCACGTCGGCATTGCCCTGGCCATCGCACGAGCCGATCAGCACGAAGGGGCTTTTCGCCAGGAAGTTCTTGGAATGGGCATCGAGCGCGCGAAGCTCCTTGCGGATGGAGCCTTCGGTGGGGGCCGGGGTCTTGTAGATCGCGCGCAGTTCCTCGCGGGTCGTCAGATACTCCATGTCAGCCCTTTCTCTTGAACGCCTCGTCCGTGGAATGCCGCATGATGAGCGGCATCTGGCTGAAAGTGAAGACGAGCGTGATCGGCATGATGCCCCAGACCTTGAAGGCGACCCAGAAATCCGTGGAGAAGCTCCGCCAGACGACTTCGTTGGCCACCGCGAGGAAGAAGAAGAACAGCCCCCAGCGCAGCGTCAGCTTGCGCCAGCCCTCGGCATCGAGCTTGAAGGCCTCGTCGAAGACGTAGCCGAGCAGCGACTTGCCGAACAGCAGGCCACCGAGAAGGACGGCACCGAACAGCGAATTCACGATGGTCGGCTTCATCTTGATGAAGGTCTCGTCCTGCAGCCACAGCGTCAGCGCGCCGAAGACGAAGACCACGGCACCGGACACCAGCGGCATGATCGGCAAGGTCCGGACGAGGAGCCAGGAGACCGCGAGCGCGAGCGCGGTCGCCACCATGAAGAGGCCCGTCGCGATGAACAGCGGCCCGCCGAGCTCGCCGAGCGACGGGAACCGCTCCGCCAGCCACTCGCCGCGCGAATTGGCGAAGAAGAAGACCATCAGAGGACCGAGTTCCAGCACCAGCTTGAGCAGCGGGTTCATGTGCCGGCGCTTGGGATCGGCGGGTTCTCGTTCGAAGATCGGTTCCTGCATGACGTTCCTTGTCCGCGGATCGTGTTCCCGGGCACTTGCGGCCCGGTCAGGCCACGCCCGCGATGGCTTTGGCGAAGTCGCCGGCCGAGAAGGGTTCGAGGTCGTCGACCTGTTCGCCGACGCCGATGAAGTAGACCGGCAGCTTGTGCTTGGCGGCGATCGCCACCAGGATGCCGCCGCGAGCGGTGCCGTCGAGCTTGGTCATCACCAGCCCGTTCACCCCCGCCACGTTGCGGAAGATTTCGACCTGGTTGAGGGCATTCTGTCCGGTGGTCGCGTCAACCGTCTGAAGCACAGTGTGCGGCGCCTCGGGATCGAGCTTGCCGAGCACGCGGACGATCTTCTCCAGTTCGGCCATGAGCTCGGCCTTGTTCTGGAGCCGCCCGGCCGTGTCGATGATCAGTACGTCGGCCCCCGCCTCCTTCGCCTTCTCGTAGGCATCCCAGGCGAGGCCCGCCGCGTCGGCGCCGAGCTTGGAGGAGACGACCGGCGAGTTCGTGCGCTCGCCCCAGATCTTCAGCTGCTCGATCGCTGCGGCGCGGAAGGTGTCTCCCGCCGCCAGCATCACCGACAGTCCGCCCGCGGTGAGCTTCGCGGCGAGCTTGCCGATCGTGGTCGTCTTGCCGGTGCCGTTGACGCCGACGACCAGCACCACGTGCGGCTTGTGCGACAGGTCCAGTTCCAGCGGTTGGGCGACGGGACCGAGAACCTTCTCGACCTCCTGCGCCATGACGGTGCGGACCTCCAGGTCCGATACGTCGCGGCCGTAGCGGCCGGAGGCGAGCGAATCAGTGATGCGGATGGCCGTCTCCATGCCGAGATCGGCGCGGATCAGCACGTCCTCAAGGTCCTGCAGCGTATCCTCGTCGAGGCGCCGCTTGGTGAAGACGCCGGAGATATTGCCGGAAAGCTCCTTGGACGAACGCGAAAGACCTTCGCGTAGTCGCTGCAGCCAGTTCGGGCGCGGCTGCGGCTCGGCCGGTGCCGGCGCGGCTTCCGACTTCCGCTCGACGGCCTTGCCGACGGTCACCCTGCCCCGAGGCGGCTCCCCGCCAGAAGCCGCCGGTTTCGGTGCCGCCTCCGGCTCGGGCGCCACGTCGTCGGCCAGCGGATCGGGGCGAACCGGAGAGGGAGCGCGCAGTGGGGGCAGGATTTCGGACGCAGGCGGAGATGCGGGTGGCTGCTCCGGCGCGGGTTCCGGCGTTTTGTCTGCCGTTTTCTCTTCGGCCGGCGGCTGATTTTTCCTTTCGACCTCCGGTTTGACGGCTTCGGTGGGTTCGTCGGCCGGCCGCTCCAGAGGCGTGACGATGGCGTCCGGTTCCGGGGC